>NZ_KV917374.1:4561160-4733853 GCF_002019645.1 Litchfieldia alkalitelluris
CAGGAAACCTTAGGCATACGGTGGAGGGGATTCTCACCCCTCTTTCGCTACTCATACCGGCATTCTCACTTCTAAGCGCTCCACCAGTCCTTCCGGTCTGACTTCACTGCACTTAGAACGCTCTCCTACCATTGTTCTAAAAGAACAATCCACAGCTTCGGTGATACGTTTAGCCCCGGTACATTTTCGGCGCAGAGTCACTCGACCAGTGAGCTATTACGCACTCTTTAAATGGTGGCTGCTTCTAAGCCAACATCCTGGTTGTCTGGGCAACTCCACATCCTTTTCCACTTAACGTATACTTTGGGACCTTAGCTGGTGGTCTGGGCTGTTTCCCTCTTGACTACGGATCTTATCACTCGCAGTCTGACTCCTGAATATAAGTCTTTGGCATTCGGAGTTTGACTGAATTCGGTAACCCGTTGGGGGCCCCTAGTCCAATCAGTGCTCTACCTCCAAGACTCTAAATTCAAGGCTAGCCCTAAAGCTATTTCGGAGAGAACCAGCTATCTCCAAGTTCGATTGGAATTTCTCCGCTACCCACACCTCATCCCCGCACTTTTCAACGTGCGTGGGTTCGGGCCTCCATTCAGTGTTACCTGAACTTCACCCTGGACATGGGTAGATCACCTGGTTTCGGGTCTACAACCACGTACTCATGCGCCCTATTTAAGACTCGCTTTCGCTGCGGCTCCGTCTTATCAACTTAACCTTGCACGTGATCGTAACTCGCCGGTTCATTCTACAAAAGGCACGCCATCACCCTGATATTTTCCGAAGGAAAAATCATAGGGCTCTGACTACTTGTAGGCACACGGTTTCAGGATCTCTTTCACTCCCCTTCCGGGGTGCTTTTCACCTTTCCCTCACGGTACTGGTTCACTATCGGTCACTAGGGAGTATTTAGCCTTGGGAGATGGTCCTCCCTGCTTCCGACGGGATTTCTCGTGTCCCGCCGTACTCAGGATCCACTCTAGAGAGAACGAAGTTTCGACTACAGGGCTGTTACCTTCTGTGGCTGACCTTTCCAGATCACTTCATCTACCTCGTTCTTTTGTAACTCCGTACAGAGTGTCCTACAACCCCAAGAGGCAAGCCTCTTGGTTTGGGCTATTTTCCGTTTCGCTCGCCGCTACTCAGGAAATCGCGTTTGCTTTCTCTTCCTCCGGGTACTTAGATGTTTCAGTTCCCCGGGTTTACCTTCAACTACCCTATGAATTCAGGTAGAGATACTACTCCATTACGAGCAGTGGGTTTCCCCATTCGGAAATCTTCGGATCAAAGCTTACTTACAGCTCCCCGAAGCATATCGGTGTTAGTCCCGTCCTTCATCGGCTCCTAGTGCCAAGGCATCCACCGTGCGCCCTTACTAACTTAACCTAAGTTAAAGTCGTAAAAACTTTACAGTTTATTACTTTGGTTTTAATTCTTAATGAATGTCTTGTTACGTTATCTAGTTTTCAAGGTACGAATTCTAATAGAAGGAAAGTTCCTTCAAAACTGACCACAATAAATCAAGCGTCTTTTTATGAATCTCATAAGAGATTCAGTTTCCTTAGAAAGGAGGTGATCCAGCCGCACCTTCCGATACGGCTACCTTGTTACGACTTCACCCCAATCATCTGTCCCACCTTAGGCGGCTGGCTCCTAGATGAAACAAGTTTCATCTTAGGTTACCCCACCGACTTCGGGTGTTACAAACTCTCGTGGTGTGACGGGCGGTGTGTACAAGGCCCGGGAACGTATTCACCGCGGCATGCTGATCCGCGATTACTAGCGATTCCAGCTTCATGCAGGCGAGTTGCAGCCTGCAATCCGAACTGAGAATGGTTTTATGGGATTCGCTTAACCTCGCGGTTTTGCTGCCCTTTGTACCATCCATTGTAGCACGTGTGTAGCCCAGGTCATAAGGGGCATGATGATTTGACGTCATCCCCACCTTCCTCCGGTTTGTCACCGGCAGTCACCTTAGAGTGCCCAACTGAATGCTGGCAACTAAGATCAAGGGTTGCGCTCGTTGCGGGACTTAACCCAACATCTCACGACACGAGCTGACGACAACCATGCACCACCTGTCACCTTTGTCCCCGAAGGGAAAACTCTATCTCTAGAGCGGTCATAGGGATGTCAAGACCTGGTAAGGTTCTTCGCGTTGCTTCGAATTAAACCACATGCTCCACCGCTTGTGCGGGCCCCCGTCAATTCCTTTGAGTTTCAGTCTTGCGACCGTACTCCCCAGGCGGAGTGCTTAATGCGTTTGCTGCAGCACTAAGGGGCGGAAACCCCCTAACACTTAGCACTCATCGTTTACGGCGTGGACTACCAGGGTATCTAATCCTGTTCGCTCCCCACGCTTTCGCTCCTCAGCGTCAGTTACAGACCAGAGAGTCGCCTTCGCCACTGGTGTTCCTCCACATCTCTACGCATTTCACCGCTACACGTGGAATTCCACTCTCCTCTTCTGCACTCAAGTCTCCCAGTTTCCAATGACCCTCCCCGGTTGAGCCGGGGGCTTTCACATCAGACTTAAAAGACCGCCTGCGAGCGCTTTACGCCCAATAATTCCGGATAACGCTTGCCACCTACGTATTACCGCGGCTGCTGGCACGTAGTTAGCCGTGGCTTTCTGGTTAAGTACCGTCAAGGTACGAGCAGTTACTCTCGTACTTGTTCTTCCTTAACAACAGAACTTTACGACCCGAAGGCCTTCATCGTTCACGCGGCGTTGCTCCGTCAGACTTTCGTCCATTGCGGAAGATTCCCTACTGCTGCCTCCCGTAGGAGTCTGGGCCGTGTCTCAGTCCCAGTGTGGCCGATCACCCTCTCAGGTCGGCTACGCATCGTTGCCTTGGTGAGCCGTTACCTCACCAACTAGCTAATGCGCCGCGGGCCCATCTGTAAGTGATAGCCGAAACCATCTTTTAATAGAGAACCATGAGGTTCTTTATATTATCCGGTATTAGCTCCGGTTTCCCGAAGTTATCCCAGTCTTACAGGCAGGTTGCCCACGTGTTACTCACCCGTCCGCCGCTAATTAAAGGAAGCAAGCTTCCTTTAATCCGCTCGACTTGCATGTATTAGGCACGCCGCCAGCGTTCATCCTGAGCCAGGATCAAACTCTCCAATAAGAGATATTTGATTGCTCAAATAAAAATTTAAAACTAGATTAAACGTTGACGCTTGTTTATTGTGTTCAGTTTTCAAAGAACTTTTTTGAAGCAGAGTTATAATATATCATTTATCAATATTATTGTCAAATATTTTTTTAATATAATAATTAGCACTTCATTTGTTACCACCTACAAAACATTGTCTTGTTGGCGACTTAGACATCATACCATTTTAACTTCATAGAAGTCAACATGGTTTAAAAAGGTAATAATATCCACGCTAAATTGATCAAACCACAACCATAGGAATAATGAATAGTATCTTGCATTAAAAGAAAACATAAAAGATGTAAATAAAATAGAAAGAAGAGGAGATACGAATGAAACAACTAAAAATGTTGCTTGCAGCTTCTATCTTTTTATTCGTTATTACTTCTTCTCCATTAAGTAGTTATGCTATTTCTGCAAATGGAGCTATTTTAATGGAACAGCATTCGGGAAGAGTTTTATACGAAAAAAATGCCCATACGCCAATGCGAATTGCAAGTATCACAAAAATCATGACTGCTATATTAGCGATAGAATCAGGAAAATTAAATGAAACAGTTACGATCAGCAATAAAGCTGCAGGAACTGAAGGGTCTTCTCTATATCTTTTACCAGGAGAAAAAGCAAAACTCGAGGATTTAGTTTACGGTCTAATGTTGCGGTCAGGCAATGACTCTGCCGTAGCAATTGCTGAACATGTAGGAGGCAACTTGGAATCTTTCGTAAAAATGATGAATCAAAAAGCCAAAGAATTAGGAATGGAACAAACAATTTTCGCTAACCCACATGGTTTAGATGATCATGAAAATCATTATTCTTCAGCTTATGACATGGCCCTTGTTACTCAATATGCAATGAAAAATGAAACTTACGCAATTATAGCCGGCACCAAATCACACACAGCAAAATCTCTGAGTGAGCATGGCACTGTCACTTGGCAAAATAAAAACAGATTGTTAACCCAGTTGTACCCCTATTGTACAGGGGGGAAAACAGGTTATACACAAAGAGCAAAACGGACTTTAGTTACGACGGCCACTAAAGATAACCTTGATCTAATTGCTGTAACAATCAATGATCGAAATGATTGGAAGGACCACATGAGATTGTATGATCAAGCATTTAGTGAATATGAACTTGTGGATATTTTAAAGAAAGATCAAATTCCTAATCTGTTAGATGATTATTTTACAGACAACTTATTAGTAAAAGAAGATTTTATGTATCCCCTAAAACGTGAAGAAAAAGAAGCTCTTTCTCTTAAGGCTCATTTTATAAATCCTTCAAAAAAACAGGCTGAAGGAAAAGCTGCTATTAAAATAGGTGAGATCGATATTTATATGAAGGAAGACGTTATAGGTGAAGTTCCGCTTTATTTTAATAATATATTACCGAAAGAGCCTAAAAGTTGGTGGGATAAGCTTAAAGATGCTTTTTAACAGGAGAATCATTTATTAAAGTAAGCTACCCCCAATAGGTCAGCTATAGTTGTTCTCTACACTCACGCAACAATCTCCTCTTAGCTAAATGTATTTAAATAAACTTTCGTTTGTAAGTTAATGACTGTATTCCGTTTTACAAAGCTGTCCCTAGATAGGACGGCTTTTTTTCTTTTAGCATTGAAAAGTTTTTGTGATAAAAGTTCACTGTCATTCGCCTTCATACATATACTTATATAAATTAGTAAAATACGCAAATACACAGAAAAATCTTCTGAGAAGAAAGGGTCAGTCCTATGCTATTGACATATGTTGCCATTGCCGTTGCTCTTTTCTTTGCAATGAATATTGGTGCAAGCGGCACCGCGGCTTCAATGGGCGCACCTTATGGTTCGGGTGCGATTAAGAATAAACGGTTAGCATTGCTTTTAGTTGCAATATCTGCATTTCTAGGAGCTGTTATAGGTGGTGGAGAAGTTGTAAATACGATTGGAAAAGGAATCATTCCTACTGATATATTAACTGTAAATGTTGTAGTTATTATACTTACGGGAGCCACTTTCACATTATTTCTTTCCAATCTAATGGGTATCCCACTCTCCACAAGTGAGGTAACTGTAGGTTCTATTGTTGGTGTTGGAGCAGCCTATCATGCCGTTTATACTAGTAAATTAATAGTTATTATATCTTTTTGGGTAATCATCCCCATACTTTCATTTTTAATTACCCTCATTTTGGGGAGATTGATAAACTATGCCGAAAATCGTTGGACACATTTAAAAGGACATGGAAAATGGGCAAAGTGGTTATCTATTCTTCTTATCATAGGTGGTTGCTTTGAGGCATTTTCAGCTGGGATGAACAATGTAGCTAATTCGATTGGTCCACTGGTAGGGGCTGAAATTCTTACTGCTAGTACGGGAATTATGATTGGCGCAATTTTCACTGCGATTGGAGCCCTTACATTAGGGAGTAAAGTATTAGAAACGAACGGGAAAAAGATTACAAAGCTTTCATTGCTTCAAGGAAGTGCTGTCTCTTTTACAGGGGGAGGACTTGTCGTGATTGCATCCCTCTTTGGCCTTCCTATCCCTCTTACACAGGTAACCACCTGTGGCATTTTAGGTGTGGGCACAGCCAAAGATGGATTAAAAGTTTTACAGAAGGATGTAATTAAACGAATTGCAATGGTTTGGGTCATTTCTCCACTTGCATCTTTAGTTGTTTCCTATTCTTTAATTAATCTCTTTGCAGTATTTAATTTATACAATCTACTAGTCATCTTTAGTACATTAATTGCAACGATAGGATCTATCTATTTATTAAAGCTTGTAAGAAAAGAAAAGCGTAACCTTAATAATGATAAAGCCTAAAACAGTTAAACTGCCAAAGCAGTTTAACTGTTTTTTTAAGCTTTTACCTTTTCATATATGGTTTGTAAAACATATAGGATGATTGATTTTAGCAAAAATAATAAAGATAGCTGATATTTCTTTAAATGAACAAGGGTAGCAATCCCTCTTTTTGTAAACCAATTAATCAGCACATATGTAAAGAATGAAGCTACAACAAAATTCAGGAGGATAAACCTTATTGGTTTTCCAAATGCAAACTTCATAATCCATAAGGTTCCAATGAAAAAAGGACCAGCTATTAAAGGGACCTCAGGTATAAAGTAAGGTGGTAGCTTTTCATAGAACACCCACCACTTTCTTTTTTTAGCTATGAGACCTTCAAGCGCAACCAAGATTCCCATAAAAATAGCGGCAGGATAGAATCTTTTAAATGTCTTTTTTTTCATGAGTGGTAGTGACAGCCATGGTAGCAGAGTCAATATGATCAGAATTAATTTATTGGTTCTCATTTTATCCTTCCCTTTACTTTTCTGTGTTGCACAAAATTGATTTAAAGCTATTCTTCCAAATATAGTATAGTTTTATTTATGAAATTTCCCGGAATAAAAAATAGAGATGAAAGAGTTGGTTCACTCCCTCACCTAAATAGCTCTTATTTAACAGATTTCAACATTTCCATCATCATTTCCTTATCCATCGGTCCGATAATCTTTTTTGCGATAATACCATTTGAATCAATAATATAACTAGTTGGAATCGTATAGGCTTTATATTCATCCCCTACTTCACCTGTTTGATCAAGTAGGATAGGAAAGGTGATATTGTAATCCTCCGCAAATTCTTTTACAGCTCCTTCTTTACGTTCCGAGTGAAAAAGATTCACGGCTAAAATTTCAACGGACTCACCCATCTCATCATAAAATGACTGCATATGAGGCATTTCAGCTTTACATGGTGGACACCATGTTGCCCAAAAATTAAGAATGATTTTCTTTCCTCTCAAATCTGATAACTTTTGTGACTTCCCATCTAAATCGTCTAATTGAAAATCAGGGGCTTGATTTCCTTGTTCAACCCCAATTTCTACTATTGTATTACTAACTGGGACTTCATCCTGTCTGACTTCATTCTTCGCATCATACATTCCCCACCCAGCAAGAATAACAAGTCCCAATATAACAACAACTCGCTTAAACAATTTGCCTCACTCCATTTCATCGTCTCTGTCCCATAAAAAAAGAGAAACAATAATCACGCCTATTGAAAACCCATTTTCTATAATTAAAAAACCTCTTCCCGTCATTAAAGCGATAATCATTTGATAAAAAGAAAATATGATGAGAGTGGTAAATATATTTTTTATAGATATTGTTCTCCATCTTAGTAATAACCAACCTAAAATGAATAATGCAGTAAATCCAAGGAGTAAATGATATAAGTTATTCACAATTAATAGCAACCCAGACATAACATTGTATAACCCTACCGTCGCAAAGGAACATGTAATGGCAATAAATAATATTTCCGATATAGAAATTACCTTTTTCCTAAGTTGAAAAAAAGTGATGATATAAACGAATAAGATAGCAATTACCAACCCCTTAGACCCACCTGTAAAATATAAGAGTGATAATGGACTATCTATAATAAGTTTGGGCTCAAAAATAGTTAAACTAGCTTTCCAAATAAACAAACCTAAGATCACATTCCCTGAAATAATATCAAAAATTACTTTCCTAAGATCTTTTTTATAAAAAGTAAGCCAAAACCAAATTAAAATCAGACTTAAAAAAATAGAAATGCCTAAATTAAACCACTTTGTTAACATCGCAAAAGAGCCTATTTGAATGACAGTCATGAAATTCCCCTCCCAAAAAACTACCCCTAAGGGTATAAAAACAAGCAAATAAAAAGGGTTTTCACCCTCATTTGTTATCCTGTTATCTACTTTTCACAAGAAGTTCAACAGCTTCTTTCACTAATTGTTCAGTATTCTCTCCATTTTCTTTCGCCTTTTGAACACATTCAACTAAATTCGAACTAACAATCACACCGATAGTTCGATCAATAGCGGTTCTCGCTGCTGAAAGTTGAGTAATAACATCTCGACAATCTTTATCTTCTTCCATCATTCGTAAAATACCTCTCAACTGTCCTTCAATTCGCTTTACTCTATTTTTCATCTGATCATTATAGTCCATAATCGAAACCTCTTTCCTTGCTACCTGTTCATTCATTCAATAATAATACCCGCTCTGGTATGAAGTCAACTGATGAAACAAATTATTAATTCCTTAGAAATCCTTGCTAGCCTGATGAACCTTTTTAGTCAAACAACTAAAATCAGTACTCGAACCGTAAAGATAGATACTCTTCGACTTCAGTTACTTTATCCACATATCCACTCTTATTCTTTACGATTTCATTTTACGTTCACTAGTAATTTATTGTTGATGATAGCTATGTTATTTAACACTTTCTTTTTTCAAGTATTGTTCTATTAATTGATTCAACCTCTTTAACTGAAAAGCATATTCATACACAGCAAACCCTACTGCCAACATTCGCAGTTTATGGTCACTATCAGTTTCCTCACCATTCAAGAGTGTACTCAAAAATCCCTTTAACTCTTGTTCATGACTTTTGACGGTATCATCAGCTTTAATTTTCCCTTCGTATTTTAATAAATAATACTCATGGGACTTAATTAATTGTTCAAGATATGTATCAAATTGTTTGTCTTCATTTTCATTTGCGTCACTCTGAAAGTAATGCTCTTCAATAAGTTCTAATACTTTCTCTCCTTGTTTTAGTGCTTTTAGCATTTGTTTAAAGACGACGATTTCTCTCACATTTAAACGATTGACCTTCGACATCTTCGCCCGCTCTTCATCAAACATCTTGTATTGTTCCTCAAGCTTTTGAATGTCCTTTTGAAGGTTCTTCCAGTTATCTGAAAATGTTTTTTCTGTTAATTCATCAGATATGGCGGTCCTTAGAAGTAAAGACAATTTATTAAAAGCTTCCTTTGATTTTTCATAATAATTAACCTTAAATTTAGGGGGCAATATTAGTAAATTTACAGCAAAGCCTGAAAGCATTCCAATCATAATGATATTAAAACGATTTAACGCAAATAACCAATCTTTATCACCAGGAGCACTCATGATCGCTAAAACTGTAACCATTGTGAGTGATATGACATTTGCCTCCATTTTAAATTTCACACAAACTAAAATAACAATAATTAAGATGAGACCAATGATAACAGGATTATTCCCAATAAAGGAGAGGGCAAACAAAGCGATGATAGCTCCTATTGTATTAGTAATAATTTGATCTAGCATTTGTCTCCATGTTTTATAAATTGAAGGTTGGATGGTAAAAATAGCTGCCACTCCAGCAAACACAGCTGGTTCAAGCTCAAAGTATATACAAATAAATAATGAAATGGTTACAGCAATCCCTGTTTTTAATGCTCTTGGACCTAATGTAATCAATTAAAACAAGCCTCCGTTAATGTATTCAAAGAATCTTTCTAATTATAAATAAAATGGGTCAAATGTTTTTGCTCGATGTTGTCTTTTTTCAGTAATTCTTGCTTATCAAGACTGGAAGATTGACCTGTCCTCTCAATTTTAATATATAACAACTACAGATAGAAGTTAAATTTCACAATATACATCACCATAAAATAAATCAATTTTTTTTGATTAAGTGGTTGACACATGAAAATTTTGGATATATATTTAATATATCAAAAATAATTGATTAATGAATATCCTACTTCGATTAGACCTGCTAATTTTTTTATACATAAAATCAATTTTTTTTGATTAAAAAATTAAAGGAGAGATTAATTTGTATTTTCAGGATATTGAAAGAATAGCTAAATTTAAACGTGAGGAAATGGAACAAGAAGCATTACATTATCGAATGGCCAAAAATCTTAAGAATAACGCAAACAAATCATTTAAAGCCCCAAAATTTCTTGTAGTAAAAGAAACTTCTAAAAACTTACATTGTTGTGTTGAGTGCTAATATAAGGAGCGATTATGATGTGGACGGAATTAGTTAAAAGTTTTTTGTTTATAGCTATAGAACTAACAATCCTTTTTATTGTTATTTCATTTGTAATCAGTCTTCTCCAAGGGTATATTCCTTATGAGAAAATTGAAAAGAAGTTATCTGGGGGCAATAAGATCATCGCCGCTTTTGCTGCAATCTTATTCGCATTCATTACACCTTTTTGTTCGTGCTCAACCATACCTGTCGTGGTTAACATGCTTAAAAAAAAGATGCCATTCGGTATCGTAATGATCTTCTTATTCGCCTCACCAGTGCTTGACCCAACAATTCTAACCATTATGGGAGTTGTTCTTGGTTGGAAAGTGACGATCATATATACGGTTCTAACAACTGTTTTTTCGATCATTATTGGTTTCACATTAGAACAGTTAGGGTTTGAAAGATATGTTAAGAACATAGTAATGAAAGGCTATGAAGAACAGAATACAAAATTCAATCTGAAATTAGCATTTAAAGAAACTGTAGACCTAATGAAAAGCGTTTATCCATATTTATTACTTGGCGCTGCAATTGGTGCAATTATCCACGGCTTGGTCCCAACAGAATGGATATCAAGTGTTTTTGGTAGAGATAACTGGTGGTTAATCCCAATCGCTGCAATTGTCGGAATTCCTTTATATATACGTCTATCAAGCATGATCCCAATCTCACAAATCTTAATTATGAAAGGCATGGCACTAGGTCCTGTAATGGCGATGATGATTAGTTCAGCCGGTGCTAGTTTACCAGAAGTGATTCTCTTAAAATCAATTTTCAAGAAAGAATTAGTGATTACTTTTATCCTTTCAGTCGTCACTATGTCAACTATTTCGGGGTTTATCTTTTATTTAATATAATTTTTGATGATTTTGATTTAAAGCAGGGATAGCAATTCAAGTGAACCTGCCTCCTTTAGAAAAAGTCTTACTATTAAAAAGAATGGAGAGGATAATATGTTTAGTTTATTCAAGAAGAATAGTAATAAAAGTTGTTGTAACATCACGTTTGAGGAAGTAAAGGATGATTGCTGTCAGACTGAACAAGATCAGGCTTGTTGTGGTGAGGATGAAGTACAAAATGAAGATTCTTGTTGCGATGCTAATCATAACTGAGATTAAAAAGGGGTAACATTATGACTGTTAATCGTGGTGGAGCACTTTCAAAAGAATACTTTCTTGCTTATTTGCATCTTATCATTAACACGAGAAGCTGTTCAGTGGAAAAGGCGAGAGATGTTGCGTTTGATTTATTTTTTAAACAAGATGAAAAACGATTTGGCTTACCTACTTACACTCAGTTCCAAGCAGCTTATGACGAACTGAATCACTGATATTAAGGGCAGACTATAAATCTGTCCTTTTTCTTACTATCTATCCTGAATAGTCAGGTTTGAAGATACACCTTCTTGGGGCAAATGATCATAGAGAGTCTATGATTCACTTTCTCCTTGTTTCATAGGAAAGGTAACGAAAGATGTGCTTTGATTCCCTTTGTCGGAGAAATTACACAGGAAAGGGAACGAAAGGAGCGCTTTGATTCCCTTTGTCGGAGAAAATACACAGGAAAGGGAACGAAAGGAGCGCTTTGATTCCCTTTGTCGGAGGAAATACACAGGAAAGGGAACGAAAGGAGTGCTTTGATTCCCTTTGTCGGAGGAAATACACAGGAAAGGGAACGAAAGGAGCGCTTTGATTCCCTTTGTTGGAGAAAATACACAGGAAAGGGAACGAAAGGAGTGCTTTCAATTCCCTTAGTCGGAGAAAATACACAGGAAAGGGAACGAAAGGAACGCTTTGATTCCCTTTGTCGGAGAAAATACACTGGAAAGGTAACGAAAGATGTGCTTTGATTCCCTTTGTCGGAGAAAATACACTGGAAAGGGCACGAAAGGAGCGCTTTCAATTCCCTTTGTCGGAGAAAATACACAGGAAAGGGAACGAAAGGAGCGCTTTGATTCCCTTTGTCGGAGAAAATACACTGGAAAGGGAACGAAAGGAGCGCTTTGATTCCCTTTGTCGGAGGAAATACATAGGAAAGGTAACGAAAGGAGCGCTTTCAATTCCCTTAGTCGGAGAACATGCGCTCAGGAAACTGAATCATAGAGGGCCTATGATTCAGTTTCTCCTTGCTTTCGCCTCCGCAACTGGATCACAGAGGATAAGGACCTCTCATCCTCCATGGATACAAATACTCGTATGCAGCAACTATCCTAGATGTCCAAACAGCCTTTTTCTATAAAATAATAAAATAAAAAACGAACATGGTCATTAATCCGAATGGCACTCCAATGAGAGCCCATTCTTTACTTGTGATTTGAAGTTTACTTGCTGCAATAATGTTAGGTATGTTACCCGGGATTAACATCCCTCCACTAATTAATAATCCCATTAAAATCGCTTTTATCGTTACCTGCTCCATACTTGGACTTATTTCTGCTGCTGTTAGTGTAGCATTATCTAGAATTGCAGATATTATATTTACCCAATAAAGCACCCCTGAATCTAGGGTTAACAAATAACGATCAATCAATGGCTGAAAAGCCGAACCTAAAAATGTAAGACCCATAACAAAGAAATATATCTTTAACGTCCTTGTAAGGATTTCTTCATACCCTTCACTTTCACCTCGGTTTAAGACCGACTGATGATTCGTTGGTTTTTTTACAACTAGGGCTCCGATTATTCCAAAAACCAAAATTGCTCCAAAAACCTCCGAACCTATCAATCTCAATAAATAGAAGTCATCAACTCCCAGTTTGCTAATTGCAATCGTCGACAATGGTTCGCCGATAGGTGTAAGTGCAGCACCTAGACCTATTGAAAAACAAGTGAGGACAACAAATTTAATTTGTGACTTTCGTTCAAGTTCAATACTATTCACAATAAGTACCATAACTAATGCTGATATGATAGCTGTAATTAGACTTGCTATAATGCCTAGCAAAATAATTGTCACAGCAATAAAAAGTCTGAATGGCATGTATTCACTGACTTTTAGAATGCTTTTTTGTAGTGGTGAATGAAACCATTTAAACAATAACCCTGCAACGAACACAGCAAGGGTAATTTTTATCGGATTAAATGCAGCTTTTAGAAATAAATGCCCATCTAATACTCCAAGAAATATTGCAGCTAGAAGTCCCATGGTAAATAAAAATAATTCAAGATTGGTTTCAACCTTTTCAACGAACAAAGGTAATAGTAATACTAGCAAAAAGATAATGAAGCCTATAAGCACTTTAACCACTCCATCTTATTCAAGATATCTACATGTATATGCAATGACGTGGACAATCTTGCCAAGATTATACATAGCTAACCCGTTCGCTTGGGAGGGAGAAAATACGAAATAACACGCATTTAGAGATGAAACTACCACGCTAATTTCGGTAATATATCAACGTTTCATAGGTGGTTTTAGAGGTCTTAGCATAGGATTAGCACACTAATTAACACAGAATATAGCAGCGTACATTAATTTTTGTACTTCTGCTAAATGAGCCGCTAATTTGGTTGTAAAAAAAAATTTTTTAATACTGATTCGCTTTAATTATTTACGAGAATATTAGGAATATGCTATTCCTATCGATAAGCTTATTCAACTCAGTTATGTGGGTGGAATAAGTAAGTCAGGGATATGTAGTAGACATATAACTGCACAGTAAATAGAAATAAAGAGAAAAATTTCCCTTAACTCATAAATAGCATGTAAAATAACGTAAATAGGTGGAAAAATTTCCCTTATTGACTAGTAATACTTGAAAATAGGTAATTTTGCTTTATATAAGGGAAAAAACTCCTCCTATTCAGCTCAAAACTAACTCTAATCTGCAATTAACGGAAAAATCTCCTCTTATTTATCGCTAGATACGGACATGATTTTTTATTTAAAAATGTTAAGGTGAAGGTGGGTACTTATTGTGTTAGATTTCTAAACAATTGCTAATTAACCTGCTGATTAACGTTATCTCCCTCTCAATCGAACTGGTTAATACACAATAGGAGTTTGCAGACTCCAAAGCATCATCGATCATCCTAGAGAGCTAGGCATTACTAAAATAAATCTAACAAAAAAATGAAGATAATATAAAAAATAGGGTACCCTTCTGTTTGTAAAGGTACCCTTTTATTCCTTCCACTGATATTTAATTAAATCAATTTCCCCATATGCCCCTATGTCTACCCCCTCAATTTCCAGGTTCATTTTTTGCTCATTGAACGAGGCATCGTCTTTCATAGCAATTTGCCCCTTTGCATTAATAACCCTATGCCAAGGAAGGTTATACTTTCTACTCATCGAATGGAGAACACGGACTACCTGTCGTGCAGCTCTTGGACTTCCCGCGAGTCTGGCAACTTGTCCATATGTCATTACCCTACCTTTAGGAATTCCTTGAATAATATCAATGACTTTTTCGGTAAAGGGTGTCATTACATAATCCTTTCCTTAACTTCCATTGTTTCTTATCATTTTGACTTTTTGAGTATACCAAGATATTCACTCCAAGGCCCCACATCCGTTCTATATCTCTCTGCCATCACTCGAACTATTTGAGAGATATGTGTTAGATCATGAATTACCCATGTTGAAATCAACTCTCTTACCTTCACTACACCAAATGCCGGGTGAATCCCCGTTAATTCTAAATGTGATTCCGGGTCAATTATTGTGCCAAGTTTCAATATATTATCTGATCTAAGTTGTTTAAATTCGAGCAAGCTATTTTCGATTGAGTTTGTTGGTTCATCATTATTTAGATGTGAATAACGATTGAATGGAGGGAATGCCTTACTTTCACCTTCTTGTAAAATCATTTCTAGCCTTGGAATCCAATTATTTTTCTCACCTTCAATCAGGTGTTCGATCACCTCCGAGACATTCCATGTTCCTTCCCCTTCATTACATAGCAACCAACCATTAGACAAACCAGACACAAAATACTCTAATGTTTTAGGTGTCCGCTCCAACATTTCAATTGCTTCTTTCATCTTAAAATTCATTCTTTTCCTCCCTTGAACCTTCTATCTCATATGATAAAAATTCAACCAAGTATTCCATTATTAAGTAATATCTAGTTGTTTTTAAAATTCCACAAAAAAGTGCACTAATCCTTCTTTTGAGGACCAATGCACTTTTAATTTTATTAAAAAAGAATGAAATAAATAACCACTGCCAATACGATACGGTAAATTGCAAATGGCACTAGTTTAATTTTATTGATCAATTTCAAGAAAAACTGGATAGACAATAATGCAACAATAAATGCACTAACAAAACCTACAATGAAGAAGGGAATTACATCTTGGGTAAAATATTCTAAATTACCAAGTATAGATATAGCACTTGCACCTAACATAATTGGAACAGCCATAATAAATGTGAAATCCGCGGCAGTCCGATGACTAAGCCCTAATAGAACTCCACCAGAGATAGTTGATCCCGACCTAGAGAATCCCGGCCATAGTGCGATACATTGGAATAGTCCAATTAGAAAGGCTTGTTTATAGGTAATCTTATCAACAGTTTCAATAACCTCTGTTTTTGGACGATATTTATCAGCGATAATCATCAAAATCGCACCTGCAACTAATCCAATTAGTACTGTTTTCGTAGAGAATAAGTACGTATCGATATAATCCTCAAACAATAATCCAAGAATTCCTGCTGGCAGTAATCCAACAAAAATCTGACGTAGTGTTAACCTTGGCCCGTCATTTTTCACTTTACTTAGACCTAACAAATTTTTAAATCTGTCTTTAAAAAGTAACACCACAGCTAAAATAGAACCAAGTTGTATGACAACTTTAAATGTATTAGCAACTTCCTGAGAATATAAGTCCTTTGATCTTAAAAAAGCATCATCAACAATAATCATATGCCCTGTTGAAGAGACAGGAGCAAATTCAGTTAAACCTTCTACAATCCCAAGTATCAGCGCTACAAAAAATTCCCACAAACTCAATTTCGTTTCCCCTCACTCTATTTAAAATAGGCTGTTTTCGTAAGCTTTGTTGCTGTTGAATACTCTTTTTGTTTTTCCACTTAAAACTAGGGTACATGAGCAACAATCTTTCAGAAGGAGCCTTAAAATAAAACAATAAGAATATCATACTTGGAATGATAGAAAATAGATATAAAAAATTCTCTAACCGTACTCCTTTATTTTACGAAAAAAAGAGACCCAGTTGTAGACCGAGCCTTTAGTGTTTGTTTTTATTTAACAATCATTACCGGACAATTTGCGCGCTTTGCTATTTTGTGACTAACACTGCCAAGGACCATTTCCTGAAGTGCATTTAAACCTCGACTACCGACTACCGCAACATCAAATTCATGTTGGTTAATATACTCCACGATTGCTGGTCCCGGTTCACCTTTTAACATTTCCACTTGATATTGAATGTTTGAATCCTTTGCCATTTTCTCGATGGATTTTACTCTTTCTTCTTTTGGACTGGTTATATCTATACTATTCCAATTTTGCAACACATCTGATTTTGATTTATCTGTATCTTTTACATAAACTACAACTACTTTTGAACCCTCTGTACACTTTGCAATTTCGATTGCTTTGTTTGCAGCCCGAACAGAATGCTCTGACCCGTCCCAGGCTAACAAAATCTTCTTAAACATTTCAGCTCCTCCTCTCATTAATGTGCACTTAACTTTCTACTTAACTTATCAATAAGTTCTGAGCTCGATTTATTCAATCCTATAATTTCAACTTGTTTTCCCTTTTCTTCAAATTTCAAAACAATCTTATCAATTGCAGCAACGGCTGAATCATCCCATAAATGAGATTCGGTTAGGTCTAATACGACATGATCTTTATCTCCAATATCGTAATTAAATTCTTGCACTACATCGGAAACAGAAGCGAAGAAGAGTTCTCCTTTGAACTCGTAGATCACCCGATTTGCTTTCGATGATTTCGAAACCTTCACTCTTGATATTTTAGATACAAATATAACTGCACTAAGTATTACTCCTGTTAACACACCAATCGCTAAGTTATGAGTAAAAATAACAGTTAACACTGTAACAATCATAACAATAGAATCAGTGATAGGTACAATACGCAAGGTTCGCAAAGAATTCCAATCAAATGTTCCTATGGCAACCATGAACATCACTCCAACTAATGCTGCCATTGGTATTTGTGCAACGATATCACCTAGGAATACAATAAGCATGATAAGAACAGTACCAGCAATAAAAGCTGAAAGCCTTCCTCTACCACCAGACTTAACATTAATTACAGATTGTCCAATCATAGCACAACCAGCCATTCCACCAAAGAATCCAGCTGCAATATTAGCAATACCTTGCCCCCTTGACTCCATATTTTTATTACTAGGAGTATCTGTTAAATCATCAACAATCGTTGCTGTTAATAAAGTTTCCACCAAACCAACAATTGCTAAACCTATCGAATATGGAAAAATAATCGATAATGTCTCTAAATTAAGTGGTACCTGAGGAATAAATAGTGATGGAAAAGCGCTTGTTAGTGCTCCCATATCTCCCACTGTTCTAACCTCACTTCCGGTCATGATTGCTAAAATTGTAATGACTACAATGGCAATCAACGGTGAAGGGACCACTTTTGTTAAATAAGGTAATAAATAAATGATAAGTAGAGCCCCAATAACCATTAAATACATGTCAAAACCTTCACCTATAAAATGCTGAAATTGCGAAGTGAAAATTAAAATAGCTAGCGCATTCACAAAGCCGACCATGACCGATCGAGGAATAAACTTCATGTATTTAGCTAGCTTTAAGATCCCAAATACAATCTGTAAAATCCCTGTAAGTATTGTTGCTGCTAATAAATAATGAAGACCATGCTCTGCGACTAAATCAATCATTAATAATGCCATTGCACCTGTTGCAGCAGAAATCATCCCAGGCCTTCCCCCTACAAAGGCAATAACAACTGAAATGATAAATGAAGCATATAGTCCAACCATAGGATCAACACCAGCGATAATGGAAAAGGCAATCGCTTCAGGGATTAGTGCAAGTGCAACCACCAATCCAGCTAGAAGGTCTCCTCTCACATTTCCTAACCAAGATTCCTTCCAATTCATCATATCTCTCCTAACATGCTAAATTTCTAAGAGTTAATATTCCCAAGAATAGTACAAACAATGAGTGGACAGGTTGGTTTAAGAACTTAGGAGACATATCGCAGATTAGCATTTGAAAAAGTTTACCCTGAATATAACCTAGGTAGTGGCGTTCCATGTGCTGCGATCCACTTGCTTTCCGCGGGGTACCTCATCGCTCATAGGCAATCTGCTTTCATTCTCAATGGTACGAATATAAAGTCTTAATGGTATTTCTGGCATAATCAAAAAAAGCCTTTTGGTAGGCTTTTTTAATTATTTTCTTAATAATCAGATAATTATTATTATAGGAACTTCATTTCACAATCATTACAGGGCATTTTGCTTTCTTTGCTACCTTATGGCTTACGCTTCCAAGTACCATTTCTTGAAGTTTGTTTAAGCCTCTACTCCCTAAAACAATTACATCAGACTTATAATCTGTGGCGTGTTTTAATATCTGTGGAACTGGATCTCCTCTTACAATTTTCAACTCATAGTTAATTCCCGCTTCTTTTGCTTTTTCTGTAATAGAATGAAACTTTTTCGTTCGCTGATCTGTAACCTGTAATAAATCCCAGTTTCGTAGGACATCATATTTTGAAGTATTTCCGTCTACCACATATAGAACATTAATAAAAGAATCTCTATCAATCTTAGCAAGTTCAATTGCCTTTTCCGCTGCTTTTAGAGAGTGTAATGAACCATCGGCTGGAACAAGTATATTTCTAAACATCCAATTTCCCCTCTCGTTTTTATCTAATTATAAATTATATTCAATTACCTCGGAAGCGGTTTCATTAATATTCAAAAAATATACTTATTTTTTGATCAGTGCCGGAATTTGAGACTTTTCTAGTTCATTTCGCTCTCTATATCCATGAGCAAATGCATTAGAAATCTCATTTGATTCACTTCCTCCATCGATTACTACAGCAAGGGAATCAGACACCTCCTTTGATTCCCTTTCTCCCCCGATTCTCTACTGAAAGGGAATCAGACACCTTCTCTGATTCCCTTTCTCCCCCGATTCTCTACTGGAAGGAATCAGACACTCTCTTTGGATTCACTTTCTCCCAACTTAAACATCCTCCCCCTAAAAGACAGAAAAAGGAATCAAGGTTCCCCCTTGATTCCCGTTAAACCACCATTATTCTAACCATAAATATTACTTAACAATAAGCACAGGACAATTTACTCTTTTAGCAACTTTATGGCTTACGCTACCTAGTACCATTTCTTGCAACGCATTCAGTCCTCTACTCCCCAGGACAACAAGGTTGAAATCTTGATCATTTGCATAATCAACAATAGATGGACCAGCATCACCATGGAGAAGAGTTATCTTGTAATCTATATTTTTAGCTTTTAACAATTCTTCTGTTTTTTCTAGCCGTTGCTTTCGATTTTGCTCAATCAACTCTGTATTACCATTGTGTAATACGTCCGTTTTGGAGGTTGTTGAGTCAACAACATAGACAATTTCTAGTACCGCATTTGGTGTTCCTGATGCAATATATGCAGCCTTTTCAGCTGCTCTTACAGCATGATTTGATCCATCTGAAGCTAATAATATTTTTGAAAACATTAGATTCCCTCCCAGCAACCACTTAACAATTACATTCTAATTTTTTGTCACTTAATGCTAAAACATTACCCGTACTATTAAATTACCAAACCACTCCGATTGAAGGGCATGTATTTTAACATTATAACTCTTTCTATGTTTTTATGATTTCTAATCTTATAAATTGGGAGCATAGCAAACAAGTGAGCCTGGCCTATTATAGCATTCTCGTAAAAACTTCATTTAAGCATATAACAACTTATTTACTCTTTTACTTCTCAATTTCTACCCATCACAAGCTTACTTTCAAAACATAGAATATTCCATATGAAAATTAAATAAGAGGGATAGCCCCCTTATTTTCTAGAAATTTATTTCACCTTCCAATTGATCCGGACTAATCACAAGGCACCCATCTTCAGCGACTTCAATAAGTCCCCTTTTTCTCAATTGACTTAAGGTTCGGCTCATTGTTTCTCTTGTCGTTCCAATCATATTTCCTAATTCTCTGTTCGTAAAATTGGTCGTGATTTTATATTTTTCATCTAGTTGAACACCATTTGACTTACACAAACGTAGCAGCAGCATGATAATCTGTTCGTAAGTATCCCGGAGAATTTTCTCTTCCAAACGATTTTGAAGGTCGACTAATTTATCACCCAATACTTTAAAAAGCTTCACACAGAGTTCTGGGTATTTAAGGAGCACACCTTCAAATTGATGAATTGGAATGACGATTAACTCCGCTGTTTCAAGGATTTCTGCGTGTGCAGGAAAAAAGCCTTTTCTAAAAAAACCGGCGTGTGGAAACATTTCTCCCGCTTCAAGAATCGATACAATTTTGTTCCTTTCCAGAAATATCAGTTTTATGAATTTTCACCATTCCGGACCGAATAAAAAAAACACGATCAAGTGGTTCACCTTGCATAAAAACAAATGATCTATTCTTGTATATTCTCATTTGAGAAATCTCAACAATATGATTAATCTCTCCATCTGAAAGTTGCTTAAAAAGTGAAACACCTTGTAAGTGTTTTTTTATCACCTCTAATTTCAAAATAGATCGCTCCTCTACACTTTTATCTAGTTTCTATTTTAGTCGTATTTAAGATTGTTTAGAGTGAGAAATATCATATAATTAATGATTATTTTTTAGGAAGGTTAGTAAAATTCCATTCCTATGGATGTCTACCCTGAAAAAAGAAAAGCGGAAGGCGCTCGTTCATCGGCGACAGTCAAAAGACAAGACGGCTAGAAGGTTGCTCTTTAACCTTCTAGATGGATTGACTTATGACCCCGAGCCGATAGCGCCTGGAGCTAGACACCAAGCTAAGTATAAATTACTAACTTTTTTCATTCACCATGGTGCGAAATACTTGTTTAGCATGGAAGTCTACCCTGAAAATAAAATTGGCCAGAAGGCAACACTAAATAAAGGGTACCTTTTTGGTTTTTTAAAAAAGTTCCCTACATATATTTGTATCTAAATATTATGGTTGATTTTTAAGCGGACTGTAATGGATGTCTTATTTCGTATCCTAAATTTGTTAAGTGTTTGATAGCTTTTTTCTTTTTCACTTCTAAGGCCTTCTCACTATAGTAATTAGAACCAAGTTCTTTGTAACTCTCTTTTCTAGTTAATAAGTGATAAGCAATGACTAAGATTTGATGTGCAATGGCGACTTTTGCTTTGTTGGTACCGCGTCTTCTTTTTAATCGTTGGTATTTCGCAGCTAAATAACAGTCTTTTTTCCGAGTAGCACTTGAAGCTGATTCAATAAGTGCGCTTCTTAGATATTTATTTCCGTCTCTAGTACGTGCTGTTTTTTTTTTACCTGCACTTTCATTTTGTCCTGGAGCCATACCAGCCCATGCTGCTAAATGAGCAGCGCTTGGGAATCTACTTAAATCTGGGCCGATTTCTGCAATGATATGTTGAGCTGTTTGAATTGCGATTCCCGGGATAGAATCTAACAGTTCAATTTCATCTTTGTATTCTTTTAAGCGTTCCTTTATTTCTAGATCCAACATTTCAATTTGCTTTTCTAAATACTCAATGTGATCAAGTTGACCCTTAAGTAGAAATTTCTGATGAGGCCCAATTAATCCCTTCAATGAACGTTCTAGAAGATCCATCTTCTTACGAAGCTGCTTCTTTGCTAGTTCCGCTAAGAGTGAAGGGTTAGTCTCACCTTTGATTAGTTGGCGAAGCATTAGTCGACCAGAAACACCTAAAATATCAGTAGCTACGGAGCTAAGTTTAATGTTTGCTCCTTCCAAGACCTTTTGAATACGATTAGCTTCCCGGGCACGTTCATCAATTAAACTTCTACGATAACGAACAAGCTCACGCAACTCTCGTTGCTCTCGGTCGGGAATGAAACTCGGTTTTAATAGGCCGTGTTTTAAAAGATCTGCAATCCACTCTGCATCTTTGACATCTGTTTTACGGCCAGGAACTTGTTTAATGTGCTGCGCATTAACCACGTAAGTTTGAAGAGAAGGTTCCAATTCTAATAGATTATAAATTGGTTTCCAGTACACGCCAGTGCTTTCCATTGCTACATGAGTACACTTATTTGACTGAATCCAGTCTACTAGTAAAAGAAGGTCATCGGTCATCGTTCCGAAGGTACGAACTTCTTTACTCTTTGGTGTTAAAATACAAGCTGTAATTGATTTCTTGTGGACATCCATTCCACATACATATTTGCTAATAATCTGCATGAAACAATCACCTACCCAATATTATAGGAACAATGATTATTAAACGGCAGCTTATTGTGTGATCTACCCTACGTGCTTCTCAAATGAGAGCGACAAAACATGGTACACTTACTAACCGCGGTCCGTCTACCCAACGAGCTCAAGACATCAAGACATCCCGACCTCTACTAATAATCATTGTATTAACTTTATGGGCGGGAACGCATATTTTCATGCGCCATGGTGCGAAAATTTTTAGCATTGGGGTCTACCCTGAAAATACCAGGGTTGTGAGTTGCATTCACTGCGATCCACCTGCTTTCCGCGAGGCAGTCCGTGAGCCTCGTCGCTTTTGGTTCCTGCGGGGTCTCACGAGACCGCTAAATCCCGCAGGAGTCAGGTGGCTCTTCGCTCATTCAACACAAGGTGAGTACGCATTTTCATCCTCCATGATGGAAATACTCATTTGCATAAAGGTCTCCTCTTAAAATACTTAGTCTCAGAATCCCCCTCTTTTAGCTTAGCAACTGGATCATAGAGGGCCTATGATTCACTTCGTCCTTGATTTTACTTTCGCAACTGTATCAAAAACACCGGAATCACCTAAATCACTACTCATTATAAGCAATCATTAAGCAAACATTTTTATGCTCAATGGTCGTTTTTTTTAGTATCGAGGACTACCAAAACTTCCACATTAAAAAGCCACCCATATTGGTGGCTTTTCATTTAATAGTATTCATATATATAAGGTTCTTTTGGCTGTTCAATAATCTCTAACTCCGAAATTTGAAGATATGGTAATATCCAATCATTATATTCTGTTGTTGTAATCGTTCCCTTTGCTCGAATCCATTGATCATTTTCTAGCTCCTTTACCAAATCACCTGTTGAAAGTGTTCCATAGATCGAGGCATCAGCTACACAGCATGAAAGACCGAATCTAGCAATAACAATCTGATCTTTAGTAAAATCTAGTTCTCGGTATACAAAACCAACAATCTCAAGTTCTTTTCCAACAAACTGATCTACATTACTGTCAATGATATTCATAATAGGAATATATTTATCCTCTGATACAATAATTGTATCTTGTTTTAATAGCTCTTCTTTGAGCTCATCATAATATTCCTGAGGCACTTCTTGAACTTCAAATCCCTCAGGATGCTCTAAGGGAATCTCTTCTTCACCATATGCAGCTTCTAGGTCATTCATATACTCATCAGGATTCTCTAAATATGCTTCTGCTCTTGATAGATCTCTTTCTTTTAAGGCTGCTGCTTCCTCTGGACTTGGAGGTTTTGTATACAGCCCCGAGCCATACTTAATCCCTCTTGTTTCAATCACTGAGCTATCTAACACATTATCAGCAAAGGTAAAACCTGTAACGATAGGAATAATAAACACTGAATATAGAAGTACCGATCTAATTGGAGACCCTTTTACATGATCATGATCAATTCCACAACCACAGTGAACCTCATCCTCTTTTTTAGAACCACTTCTCCAAATTTGAATAACTCCTAATACAAAAAAGGTGATCGTAGCAAAATAAATAAATGGCATCATCCTTGGCGCAATAAAGTTGATAATATCTCCTGTTAGAATGAGCTTAAACATAAGCATCGTAAAGCCAATTAAAATGATGCCACGGATATATAGATGAAAATGTTGATCTCGGTTCAATTATATCCCCTCCCTTACACTAAGAAAAAATGCTGATAAATTAATATTGAAATGTAGACAACACTAGTGACAACAACCATAAACCAAATGACAAATTTCGCTTTAAAATAGGCAAAAAGCATAATCGTATTTTTTAAATCTAACATTGGTCCATATACTAAGAAAGCTAGAATTGAACCAGCTGTAAAAGTATTGCCAAACGACGATGCCACAAAAGCATCTGCTTCAGAACAAAGTGATAGAACATAAGCAAACACCATCATCACCAATGGGCCTGTAAAATCATTCGATCCAATTGCTAGAAGTATGTTTCGGTCCAGAAAGGTTTGAAATAAACTAGCAATGAAGGCACCCATTATTAAATACTTTCCCATTTCAAAAAACTCGTCGCTCGCATGAAAAAAGGTGGATTTCCATTTATTTGTAAAAATCTGTTCTGAATCCTTGTCTCTACCAGACAACTCTTCCCTGCTCCAGCGGATTTGATCCTTATTTTTAAAGACTAAATATAAGATTAAACCAATAAGTATTGATAGAACAAACGCAAAACCCATTCTCGCATAAACAATCTCAAGATTAGCCTGAAAAGCATAGTACGTAGAGGCAAACACAACTGGATTCAAGATAGGAGCTCCAACTAGAAAGACAACCCCAACATGAAGTGGCATTCCTTTTTTGATTAAACGTCGTACAATTGGAACGATCGCACATTCACATATTGGAAAAATAGCACCTAAAAGGGCTGCTGGTATTAAGGCTGCAAACGCATTTTTAGGAATATATCGTTGCAGCCACTCTTCTGACACGAACGTTTGAATCAATGCCGAAATAAAAACACCCAATAATATGAACGGTATTGCCTCTAAAACAATACTAAGAAAAATTGTATTAACATTTAACCAATCTCTCGGTATATTAAACTCGTTTATTTTAGTGAAATCCACAAACAAAAATAGAAAGATAAATAGGACAATCAAGGCTAGTCCAATGATATCTTTTACTATTGTATTAAGAGAACCTCTCATATCTGTCTCCTATCCAAAAAATATTTTTCCAAACTAATCTTACAGACAGGTTCAAAGCACGTCCATTCCAAAATTTTCCACCTAACTTTTTAATCGGCTGTTTTCGTAAACTTTGGCTTTTGAAAGGTCTTATAAATTCACTATAAACTAAAATACATCATTTACTTTAAACTAGGTCAATCAAGTCCTTTCAGATAAAACAATTTAAAGAAATGAATCTCTTAGTTTAGGGACGAACAACCATAGAAAGATAGATCTTGATAAACTAAAAAGGACAAAGGCAATCCATATTCCGTCGTTTTCATAATAAGGAACAAAAACAGTAAGTGCTATGATAAAGACAATTAAGGCTAGACTAATTGAATTCCTTATTTCCCCTGCTCTTGTCGCACCTGAAAAGATACCCTCTAATTGAAGACCCCAGAATCCAAAGATCGGGAAGATAATCACCCAAAACAATACTTGCGAAGCCACTTCATTTACCTCTGCATTTGGAGTAAATATGCCCAGGATAGCTGTTCCGCTAAAAATAATAGTCATTGAAAGGAAAACTGCTGTAATCAGACCCCATATTGCCGATAAGGCTAAAACTTGTTTATATAATAGCTGATTTTTTTCAGCAATGGCCCTTCCCGTGAGGATACTTGAGGCATTAGCAAATCCACCAAAGAAGTAAGCCATAATGTAATGAATTTGAAGTAAAATGGCATTTGCTGCAAGTGTAACTTCACCCATTTTCGCACCTTCTTTTGTAAAAAGAAAAGTCATAGTAAGCAAACAAATCGTCCTTAAAAAGAGGTCCCGGTTCATTTGTAGCATTCTGATGAAAGGTTTAGAGTCGAAGATTGAGCGCAGGACTGAAGGTGAAATCATCAAAGATCGACTTTTTAAAATTAGAAGTAAACCAAGTATAACTGCACTTATCTCAGATATTAACGTAGCTGTTGCTACTCCTTTTACTCCGAATCCTAGACCTAGAACAAACACAATATCTAAAACAATATTTAAACCATTCATAAATAGTTGGATATACAAGGTCTGTCTTATTTTTGACATTCCCATCATCCAACCAATCATTACATAGCTAGCTAGTGTAAAAGGGGCACCCCAGATTCGAATATAAAAATAAGATTTTGTTTGTTCAGAAACTGCTTCAGTTGTCCCCATTAGTGAAAGGGCTGAAGAAACAATTGGGTATTGAAATAAGATAAATATGATTCCGAACAACGCAGCGATTAGCATGGGCCGAATAAATGCCAGGGATTGTTCCTGTTCTGCGCCAAATGCTTGTGCGGTAAATCCCGTTGTACTTACCCGGAGAAAACCTAATAACCAGTACATAATATTAAAAATAAGGGAACCAACTGCTACCCCACCTATTAAACTTGGATTAGATAGCTGCCCAACAACAGCAGTATCCACGGCTCCTAAAATGGGAGTTGATAACCCTGAAATGACTAAGGGGATAGCAAGAATTAAATAGCTTCGATGGTTTAATAATGCATGAAATTTAGGTTGCTCAACTACTTCTACTTGTCTCATATTTCTCTCCTTGAAACTAGTGTGGTGGTACTTGTATGTACAAAACATCTAAAACTGATCAGTTATATAAAAATTTATTAAAACCTAGACTTTCAGCATATTGCCCTTTAAATTTATTGAATTATTATGGATGAAAGCTTCATAAAGAAATCTGCAAATAGGAATTATTACGATTAATATCATATTTTATTCTACTTCATAAGGCAACCTTTTTTTAATAAGAAAAGATGAAAATAATTTAAACTAAATAAGATTTCCTTTGTCTTGAAACGGAATAATATTACTAAGATATCAATGTACCTCCTTGAACCTAATAAGTAATATGAATGATTATCTGAGGAAGTAATTGCCAACGTCACTTTTAAGTTATTGCAGCTACATTTATTAGCGCCAAGTCCGATGACATTTTTTCCAGTCATAAAGTAAATAATATATTCAACATACATTCTTTAAACAGGGAGGATTTAAGTTGAATGAGCACTTAATCCAAAAGAAACATATAAAAATTGGAGAAATCAATGTCTTCTGTGAATATCTCTTGAATGAAAAACCTCCGATTGTATTAATTCATGGTTTTGTATCATCAACATTCACTTTTAATCGGCTAATTCCCTTATTAGCAAAACATTTTTCGGTATTAGCTATCGACTTGCCAGGCTTTGGTCAAAGTGAAAAATCAAAGAAGTTTATTTACTCCTTTGACCAGTATTCAAATATAATTGTTGAATGTATTAAGCACTTTAACCTCAGAAAGGTATTGCTTGTAGGCCACTCTATGGGTGGTCAAGTTGCCTTATATACAGCTCGAAAGGCACCAAATAATATTTCGAGGATAATACTATTATGTAGTTCAGGATATTTAAAAAGAGCAAGTAAATGGTTAATACTTCTTTCCCATATCCCCTATTTCAGTCTCTTTATCAAATATTATATAAAATACAAAGGGGTCCAAAATAGTCTAAGGAACGTATTTTATCATCAACATTATATTACAGAAGAAGTAATTAATGAGTTTGGAAAACCGTTAAAAGAAGTGGATTTCTATCACGCACTTTGTCGTTTTATTCGTCACCGGGAGGGTGATTTAACAAAAGAACAACTGAAAGAAATATCTGTTCCCACACTGTTGCTTTGGGGAGAAAATGATAAAGTGGTCCCACTAAAAACTGGACAACAATTAGTACAGGACTTACCAATAGCAAACTTAATCACCTACAATAAGACAGGGCATCTTCTAACATTTGAACGAACACGTGAAGTATTCGAACAGATTCTCGCATTTAGTTCTGATGGTCGTTTAAGCCCCGACTAATTAAAAAGCTACTTAATCCAATTAGTTCTGTTTTCTGTCCCCCATCGAAAATGCATCTTAATTTGTACTGGCTGTTATATCTGTTTTTTGGCAAATAATAATTTTGGCTACCTGTTAAACTAACGTCCCTCAAAGCTCTGTTCGCTTCCCAACATAAAAGAGCGGAC
Organism: Litchfieldia alkalitelluris; assembly: GCF_002019645.1. GTDB lineage: Bacteria > Bacillota > Bacilli > Bacillales > Bacillaceae_L > Litchfieldia > Litchfieldia alkalitelluris. The sequence goes on from NZ_KV917374.1 coordinate 4,589,297, forward strand.
CTTCTGGGAATCAGATAAGGGAATCAGAAAGTTAGATAAATAAGCGGAAAAACTTCTCTTAATTAGAAAATAGCACTAAAAACAGCTTAAATAGGCGGAAGAATTCCGCCTATTTAAGCAAAAAACGTAAAAATGCGATATTATCATTTGCTTAAACGGAAAATTTCCGCTTATATACCCAAGCTGAGCTCTATTCAGCCGTCTAAGCGGAAAATCTCCGTTTATTTTTAAATTTTCGTAAGATCTTGGAGGTGAAAGGTGGGGAGGACGACAGCTATTGAAGACAATTTCCCTATCCCTATAGAAATTTCTATTATGTTATTCCCACCCAAATAGTTTTACATCAATAAAAAATGAGTGCCAATCTTATCTAAAAAATGGCACTCATTTTGACTTACATTTTTAATGTTTTTGATAGAAAGCGTACCCTTTTAAAATGTAGCTTTCTAATTAATTTCTAATAATAATGAAAACCATATAAATAATATATGCAATTGCAAGAATTACACCTTCAATCTTGCCAATCTTATGATTCGTTCGAGAAAATATAAGTATTGTTATAGTTAAAGCGATCATAAGTAATACATCCGTGAATATTTTACTATCAACTGCAAGAGGTGAGATAATTGATGCTGTACCAAGTACAAATAAAATGTTAAATATATTACTTCCGACAATATTTCCAAGTGCTATTTCACTCTCTTTTTTAATGGCAGCTGTTATTGAGGTAATTAATTCTGGCAGTGATGTACCTACTGCAACAATCGTTAATCCAACTAGTGTCTCACTCATTCCAAAGGAATATGCGATCTTAGTCGCATTGTCGACAACAACATCTCCACCAAAAATAATGGCCGCCAATCCTCCAAGAGTAAACAAAATATTCTTACCCCATGAGACATTCTCTACCTTTGTAGAATCATTATTCTTGTTAGCTAAACCTTTTTCCCTATCTTGTCTTGCAACCTCAAATATATAATATAAAAAGATTGCAAAGAAAAGTAAGAAAATGAATCCGTCACTTCTAGTAATGAAGTTAGCACCTAACATTTGAAGACTAACATCACTAATCAATACTAGTAAAGCGACACTTGCTAACAACGTAAAAGGGATTTCTTTTCGGATAGTTACACTTTCTACTTTTAATGGATTAATTAAAGCTGTAAGCCCGACAACAAAAGTAATATTGAATATATTACTACCAACCACGTTCCCTATTGCTACTCCTGCATTATCCTCAAGGGCTGCAACTATACTTACAGTAGCTTCTGGTGAGCTTGTTCCAAAAGCAACAATCGTTAAGCCGATTAATAATGGGGAAACATTTAGAGCTCTTGCAATTTTTGATGATCCTTCCACGAAAAAGTCTGCCCCTTTTATTAGAAGAGCAAAACCAATTAACAAAAAAAGATAAGTCATATTTTTCATCCTTTCACAACACAATGCTTTTAGATAGTCTTGATTACACGTTTATAATGGACTGTCTAAATATATTCTTCGTTGGTTTGGTATGTATTTACCTTTAGCGATCTCTACACTCTTTTTATTGTATTTCTAATTTCAATATCCATTCAGCTTTTATTACATAATGAATTTATTATTTCCCTTGTATGCCGGGAGACCCTTATACTTTTTAAATTATAAAATCTATATTAATATTGAGATGAGTGAATTGCTTATGGTTCTCCACTTTGTTACCTTTAATAAAGGTCGAATTTAACACCTATGATATTGATTTTTACAAAACATATTTATGAATGTATACAGATACATATTGTTTATTATGCAAAGGACACTCTTTCTTTACTGGATAGTTTTCCATCAACCGCAAACTTTGCACTGATTTTTTAAAGGAAGAGAACAAAAACTATGGGGAATTATGAGATTACTACATAACCAAAGGGGATGATTACCATAACAAATTTGAAAGAGAACAAGCTAAAGGCCTTATTAGAAATTTTACTGGTCTCTACCAGACTTGGACTTTCTTCATTTGGAGGCCCTGTTGCGCATTTAGGGTATTTTCATGAAGAATATATACGTAGAAGAAACTGGATGGATGAAAAGAGTTATGCTGATTTAGTTGCACTGTGTCAGTTTCTACCAGGTCCAGCAAGTAGTCAGGTGGGAATTGGAATCGGAGTAATGCGTGCTGGTGTTTTAGGAGGGATTGTTTCATTTTTAGGATTTACACTCCCTTCAGTGATAGCCCTCATTATTTTTGCGGTATTACTTAATAACTATGGTTTAACAGATGCTGGCTGGATACGTGGCCTAAAAATTGTAGCTGTTGTGGTTGTCGCTCATGCAATCCTAGGAATGGCAAAGAATTTGACTCCTGATGTGAAAAGAAAAACAATTGCTTTATTTGCAATTGTCGTCACCTTACTGTGGCAAACAGTATTTACTCAGGTAGGAGTCATTTTATTGGCTGGTTTTGTGGGTTTTCTTATTTATAGGCACCATACGATAGACGATCACTCAGAAGATGTGAAGTTTCCCATTTCACGACGATTTGCTGTGATCTGTTTAAGCCTTTTCTTCTGTTTATTAATTGCGCTGCCTCTATTGAGGGAAGCAACTAATATAAGTTGGATTGCCATGTTTGATAGCTTCTACCGTTCGGGGGCATTAGTATTTGGGGGAGGACATGTTGTCTTACCACTTCTTGAGCGAGAATTTGTTCCAACAGGCTGGCTAACTGAAGAAGAATTTCTCTCTGGTTATGGTGCAGCACAAGCCGTACCTGGACCATTATTTACATTTGCTGCTTATATCGGTGCTGTCATTAATGGCTGGCAAGGAGGACTGCTTGCCACATTTGCAATTTTCTTACCTGCTTTTCTTTTAATTTTAGGAACATTGCCATTTTGGAATTCATTACGCCGCAATCCAAAGATTAAGGGTGCATTAATGGGTGTTAATGCCGCAGTTGTCGGAATCCTAATTGCAGCATTATATCATCCTATTTGGACGAATTCGATATTATCAGTTGGTGATTTTGCCTTTGCTGCCATTTTATTTAGCATGTTAGTTTTCTGGAAGCTGCCTCCGTGGATAATTGTGGTTACTGGAGCGATTGGTGGTTTCTTACTTTCATTAATTTAGAAAAGATGCGGAGTTTTGCCGCATCTTTTTTATTTTTTCTCTAAGTCCTTTTTTATGCCGTAAGATTAAGAAAAATGTCTATTAGTCCATGAAGTACCAGTTATGGAAGGAATAATTTTTATAAAACAAAGCTGTTTGAGAAAAAGTAGTTAAGAAAGATATTTGTATATGAAAGGGGCGGGTTATTTAATGTTCTATCATGTGAAAGAACTTCAATATAATGCAAAACCATCAAATCCGGATCCAGTATATGCTAAAAAACTACAAGAAATCCTTGGTGGGCAATATGGTGAAATGTCTGTTATGATGCAATACCTTTTTCAAGGCTGGAATTGTAGAGCCGAGAGTAAATATAGAGATATGATTCTTGATATCGCTACTGAAGAAATAGCCCATGTCGAAATGATTGCTACGATGATTGCTCAGCTATTAGATGGAGCACCTGCAGGAGATCAAGAACAAGGTGCACAAGATCCAGCAGTTCAAGCCGTATTAGGTGGAATGAATCCTCAACACGCGATTGTTAATGGTCTTGGTGCACAACCAAATGATAGTGTTGGTTTCCCGTGGACAGCTCGCTACACGATCGCAAGTGGGAATTTATTAGCAGATTTCCGTGCTAATTTGAATGCTGAGTCTCAAGGAAGACTTCAGGTTTGTCGTTTATATGAAATGACAACCGATCCTGGCGTAAGAGATATGTTATCATTTCTAATCGCTAGAGATACAATGCATCAAAATCAATGGATGGCTGCAATTGAAGAACTAGAACAAACACAAGGTGCTGTCGTACCAAGTTCATTTAATCAAGAATACGAAAAGCAGGAAGTTTCCTACTCCTTCATGAACTATTCTCAAGGTGAAGAAAGTAGTACAGGTCGATGGGCAAATGGACCATCGTTAGACGGACAAGCTAACTTTGAGTACATCCAAAACCCTAAAGCTATGGGACAAAAGCCGCAACTTGCTCCAGCTCCAAACTATATCCATGGAACTCCACCATTAGACATGCGATTAATGCAAGGTGCAGGAAAAATGGAACCTGGTCAATCGTTCTTACAATAAATATAAAACCCTCTAGCAATAGAGGGTTTTAACAATATAAATAAGATCCATCTTATGAGTTGTTAACTTTCATTATTTCTTCTTCTTCATTTTCCTCTAATATCTTAACTAATTTATCTATGCTAGTACGAGGAGTTAAAATATATAAAATATCTCCTTCTCTTAGAACTGTATTTCCTTTAGGTGTTATTAGTTTTTCAGATCTAATAATTGCATTGATTAAAATTGTAGTAGGAAAATCAATGTCGACAATCTTTTTATTAATAATAGATGATTTTTCAACGACTTCATATTCAATAATTTCTGCATTTGCTTTTCCAATCGATACTAGTTCTAACGTATGCATCGGCTGTGGCTTCACAGGTCCAGTTAGTCCAAGCTTTCGAGCCATGATAGAAATGGTTGATCCTTGGATTAAGGCTGAAGTTAACACAACGAAGAAAACGACATTAAAGAAAATCTGACTATCTGGAAGCCCTGCGATCATTGGGAAAGTGGCCAATACAATTGGTACTGCTCCTCTTAACCCTGCCCAAGATAGAAAAAGTTTTTCTCGGTTGGTATACCCCATTTTAATGGTTGATAAGTACACAGCAAGCGGTCTAGCAACAACGATTAAGATAATCGCTAGTAATACTCCCTTACTAATTACATCTAATGTAAATAGCTGACTTGGAAATACCAATAATCCTAAAATCACAAACATCAATATCTGCATCATCCAAGCAAATCCTTCGTTAAAACGGAAAATTGAATGACGATAGGTTAATTCCTTGTTTCCAATTAATAATGCAGCAACATAAACAGCAAGTAAACCACTTGCATTAAATAAAGCAGTCACACTATACGTAAGCAATGCAAATGCTAAGGCGAATACTGGATAGAGACCACTTGAATCTAAATTGATCCTGTTTATCCCAAATGTAGCAATTTTCCCAAAAAGAAGTCCTAATAGTAAACCAATCCCCATTTGCCAAAAGAAAGATAAAATTAGAAGAAAGGCATTGCTTTCACTAGTAGTTAGAAGTTGAATAAATGTAATGGTTAAAAAAACTGCCATCGGATCATTTGTACCCGATTCTGCCTCTAGTGTCGCCCCTAACCTCGCTTTAATATTTTGACCCTTCAGTACTGCGAAAACAGCGGCAGCATCGGTGGAACCAACAATGGAGCCGAATAAAAAGGCAGCATACCATGGGACATCAAAAATCAGTTTTGCAGCTATCGCAACAATGGATGTTGTAATAACAACTCCTAGCGTAGCTAATGATAAAGATGGAACAAGGACTGCTTTTACGGTCTTCCATTTTGTTTGCAGACCACCTTCAAACAAGATAATTATAAGTGCTATAACACCAATCAACTGTGCAAGATTCTGATTTTCAAAGTGAATGACACCTAGTCCGTCACTTCCAAAAATCATCCCAACCGCAATAAATAGTACTAGGGCTGGAACACCTAATCGCGTTGAAAATTTTGTAGTGACAACCCCAACAATTAGTAGTGTAGCTGCTAATAAAATAAAATAATCAATATCTAGCATGAGTTCCCCTCCCTATAAATTGACATCGATCTCAGGTTTTATCTCTTCTTGCTTCACACCTAAATATTGCTTTGTTTCTGAAGGTGTAGAATGATTGAAGAATCTTTGAAGTATCGAAACTGCAACACCCTTTTTATAAGCATGATATCCAAATGTTTTGCGTAAAGAATTCGTCCCAATCTTTTCCTCTATCCCCACTGTTTTTGCAGCGTTATTAATAATTCTATATGCTTGTTGTCTTGTGATTGGTTGATTTGTTTTAGAGGATTTAAACAGGTAATCATTTTGTTTAAGAGCTGTTTTAGAGAGGTAAGTTAAAATTGCGGCTTTCACTTTTCGGTTAATAAATACTTCTGACCGATTATTTGTTGTTTTTAGAAATGTCTTAATTGAACCATCTTCGTTTTGAATATTGCTCACATTTAGATTTAACATTTCGGTGATTTTTAAGCCTGTATTAATTCCTAGAACAAATAACAAATAGTCCCTAGACGATTGTTCTTTTAATATTTTCTTTATCTCATTTATTTTACTAATATCACGAATAGGATCTACATGCTCCACTTTTCACATCGCTCCCCAAGGTTACATAATACTATTATAATACATTATTATGTAACCTACAATTTTAGACCTCCTACATTTGACATCTTAAAGGGAAAAATTCCGCTTAAACTGGGAAATATCAACATTTCCCTAAAAATAACGGGAGTTTTGCGCTTATATCAACCTAATCTTTAGATTTAATCATATATTAGTGAAGTTAACGGGAATTTCTACCCTTATATCTGCTTCTTAAGCCCCGCTAGTTACATTAAAGGGAATTTCTCCGCTTATGATTTCCTATACCTTCCGAAGCTACTGAATGATGATCTTGAGCCGATGGGGCCCGGAGCTAACAACAAAAATAGTACATTCTTATCTTTTCAATAAAGTGATCCTTCGTTATTGAAGAATCACCCTGTCTTTTACTTAGTCATTGTTATTTAGCCTTACACTTTACTTTGACTTTTCGATTCCAACCTTTTTTTATGATTTAAATCAATGACTAAATCACCGACACCCATTGCTATGAAACCATTAAGTAATCCGAATGCAGGTATTAGCATATCAGCACCGTTATTGAACAGAGTCATAATTAATAGTAACAGGCTAAAAGAAGCAAAAATTAACCCTAATATGTATAAAATTCGACCTACCAGCAATTTTATCCCACCCTTTATAGCGAATTCTATCTTATTTGTTTACTTTTGATATAGTCATTCCATCTCCAATCGGAATAAGTAGTGACTCTAATTGAGGATGATTTGCTACCGTCTCATTGAATTTTTTCATGATCTCTGTATATTTTTTAGGACTAACTGTCTCATCTGCTACACTCCCACCTGCAAGTACGTTATCAGTCACGATTAAGGCACCCGCTTCCGCTAGTCTTATACAGTAGTTTAGGTAGTTTTGATAATTTTCTTTATCAGCATCAATAAAGAAAAAGTCAAAACTCTGATTTTCATTAACTAATTTTTCAAGACTTTGTAAAGCTGGTCCAGTAATATAGGATACTTGTTCACCAAAACCGGCTTTAAAAAGATTACTATGTGCTAGTTTCGCATAATTTTCTTCTAACTCAAGTGAAGTTAATTTACCTTCTCTCCCGAACCCTCTTGCTAAACAAATTCCACTATAACCTCCAAGAGCCCCAATTTCCAATACCCGTTTTGCCCCTGACATCGATACAAGCATAGTAAGCAGCTTTCCTGAGGAAGGAGATACAGAAATCGACCGCATGCCATTTTCTGTTATTGATAAAAGGACTTCCTCCAAAAGTGCATCTTGATTACTAAATACTGAATCAATGTAACTATTAATTTGCTTCATAATCTTCATTTCCCTTCTTATTTAGAGATTGCTCTTTTACTTAAAGGATCAATCTTCAGTTGTCATTATTACACACTCTCTGTATACAAACGCATACACGCAATATAGCTTTAATTGTATACACTTGTATACGATATTATCAATCTACTAAACCAAAATCGCCTTATTCTTCATCTGAATTGTTCTAGTCTTACTCATTGCACACAAAAATCAATTAAAATATAGTCTTTTTATAAAATTAATAATTCCTTAAAATGACTAGTGTAAAGTTAAAGAGGTTTACTCCTTTATCAAATTAAGCTATTTTAGTGCTGAAAGAGGTTGTTATATGAAAATTGATTCGCCAAAAATACCAAATGATTTACCTTCAAAGAATTTCCAAGATATTTTATATGAGGAAGACCCAGAGCTTGAATTATGTTTAATTAATGATTCCTCTTTTATTAATGAAGTGCTTTATAGAACGAGATTATCTAGAATGGTTATTAAAAATTGCAAGTTTAATGAGACTAACTTTAGTAATATCGATATTACGGATGTTATTTTTGATAATTGCGACTTCTCTAATTGTAATTTAAGTCATTCTTCTATTCATAGGGCCGTTTTTAAAAATTGCAAATTACTAGGTGTTGATTTTACAGAATCCCGTTTCGGTCATGTTGAGTTCAACCAATCCTTAATGAACTTAGCTACATTCGGTAATTCAAAACTCGAAAAAGTGAAACTTCATGAAAATTCTTTAGTTCATGCAGATTTTTATGATTGTATCTTTAAGACCGTTGATTTTAAACAATGTGATATTAACAGTGCAAACTTTGAAAAAACATCACTTAAAGGAATTGATATTAGTAATTCTAATTTTGAGTCACTGACTGTATCTTTAGCAGATCTTAAGGGCTGTAAAGTATCAACCTTCCAAGCAATTCAATTTGCCTCATTAATTGGCTTGGTTATCACTGATTGAACTGTTAAAAACACTCAAAGTAGCATGAAGTCCAAGCCTCAAACAGATCTTGCTACTTTGGCTTTCTTAACTAAATAAAATATTGGCTACAACAATAACAAACGATCATTTTGTCTCTGATAAAAAGTCGGTTGCCTCGGCAACATCATATGTTTTTAACTGGAGCTTTTTCAATTCACCATTCGTTTCAAAAATAAGTATCGCTGGTGCTTTTTTAATTTCATATCTTGGATATTTTTTATTGACGCTATCCAAACTTGTGAGATATTCTACCTCCACTACTGGATATTCATTTCCTGCAAACTTACCAAACTCTTCACTAATATTCTTTTCCCCTTCAACAACAAGCACATAATATTCTGCCCCCTTAGATTGGTTAGAAGAACAGCCAAGTATTGTCATAAAGAGTAAGAGCATTGAACAAACTAGTATCCATCTTTTCATTTCCGATCTCCTGACATCTTTTTAAATAAGATAAGCCACCAGAAATGGTAGCTTATGACTTAAAGATCTTTTTGATCAACATTTAATTCTATTAAATTTCCATCCGGGTCGGCACAGAAAATTTGTGCGAATCCACTTTTCCCATGTGGTTTCTCTAAAGTTTCAACTTGATTTTGCTTTAGCCACTTCAGAGTATCATAGTACTTATCAACCCTTAAGGCAAAGTGGCCTTCTCTACTTGATAACCTTTTATCCTGGCGAATGGTCTGTGAAGAGGGATCGACGATTAGGTGAAGTTGCTGTCCCTCTACTTCATACCAAGCACCTGGAAAATCAAAATCAGGTCGGGGAATTTCTTTTAAACATAAAATCTTCCCATAAAAATCTTTCGCCCTTTCCAAGTTAGTAATAGTAAGACTTACATGATGGAGGCATTTATATTTAATCAAAATCTTCACTTCCTTTTATTATGTTGATAAGACAGATCCTTTTGTTTTTTTCCATAATAGCAATTCTTCTGTAACTGCTTTTGGGTTGTCCCAATGAACGTTATGTTTTGTATTTGCGATACCAACAATTTTTAGGTCATTAATCTTTTTTTGTATTTGTTGGATTCCTTTATTTCTTGATAAATCCGTCTCTGGAATCGTTGCATGAAACAACAATACAGGACACTTAATGCTTTCATATGTTGTTGAACAAGGCTCCTGGAAAAAAGCTTTTATAGTTGCTAAAAGGCTTAAACAATCAGCTCTTAGCACATATTTTTCACCGATCTTTTTAAAGTTAGAGTGGATGATAGAATCAAGATTATTGTCCCATTCCTTTGTGGTGTATTCTTGATATGTTTTCACGACTTCATTCCATGAGTTATACTTACTGGATTTTATATATTCTTCCCAATCTATTAAGGCTTTTTCTTCTGTCATTCCATCCACCTGTTCAGGAAACAGATAACCCCCATCAATCAAAATCACTCCTATTACTTTATCAGGAAATAACTTTGTATAGTTTAGCGCAAGATCTGCTCCCCAAGAATGTCCCATGATGTAAAAAGGTGTTTTAACTTTCGTGTTTATTACTTTATCAATCCTTTGTGCGACCGAAGAAAACGTATACTCTTCGTCTGTGGAAAGTACTTCTGTATTACCATGTCCCGGAAGATCCAATAAGATAAGGTGAAAGTCTTTCGTAAGAAAATTTTTAAGTCCTAAAAAACTATTTGAATCTCCTGTCATCCCATGAAGACAAACTAAAGTTGGGAGGTTTCTGTCACCAAATTCATATCCATAAAATGTGTGGTTATTTTCTGTGATTCTAAATTCAGCCAAGCTAATTTCTCCTTTTTAACGATTGATAAGGTTTGTTAGATAAAAAAGATATTCGATTTATTTCACCGAATCCCTTTTTATTTTGAAAAAGAAAACGACTTCCACAAAAAATAGAATGTCCCCCCCTTCAACTGCATCGGGCTGTAATACAAACGTTTATGATACATAATTCATGTTAACTATAATAGTACTATCTAAATTAGAAGGGATCTAATATGTTAAACAATCATAACCTGAAGGATAAAGTAGCTATAATTACAGGTGGTGGCTCAGGATTGGGTCGTGCAGCCGCGTTTCGTTTAGTGAATGAAGGTGTAAAAGTATGTCTTCTAGATATTGATATTGAACATGTAAAAAAAGTGAAAGAAGAAATTCAGGCAAATGGGGGCAAGGCGCTAGCAAAGAAATGCGATATTAACTCAGAACAAGATATCAAACAGGGAATTGAAGCAGCAATGAATCATTGGGGAAGAGTTGATATAATATTTGCAAATGCTGGTATAGTTGGTGAAATGGCGCCGATTGAAACCATGCAAGAGGAAGATTGGGTACGCACAATTAACACAAATCTTACGGGGACGTTTTTAACAGTGAAAAATTCGATACCTTTTCTGAAAGAAAATGGAGGTAGCGTCATTATCACTAGCTCTGTAAGTGGAAGTCGCATTTTCTCACAAGCTGGTTTTACCGCTTATAGTACATCTAAAGCAGGGCAACTTGCGTTTATGAAAATGGCAGCATTAGAGCTTGCTTCTTATAAAATTCGGGTTAATGCGATTTGCCCAGGTGCCATCAAAACAAACATTCAACAATCTATCCACCATTCCCCTGATGTAGAAGACATTGAAATTCCCATTATATATCCTGAAGGTGATCAACCTTTGGAACATGGACCAGGGAAATCGGAGCAAGTAGCTGATTTAGTGACATTTCTAGCTTCTGACTTATCTTCCCACATAACAGGAACAGAAATTTTTATTGATGGGGCAGAATCGTTACTAAAATAACGAGGAATTTGATGTGTTCCAGGTATTCACATTGTATCTCGTTTTTCTTCTTCAACGAGTACAATCGTCTTTCTTCGATAATAAACACACGTGTCTTACGACCAATAATTGCTTATAGCCTACTAATGAAATTTGACTGTTTTTTCATTGGTAGGTTTTTTTAATGAGAGTACAATCGCATCTTATTCCTCGACCTCCTCACGATTTGATTAATTAACATCTTTAAACACTACCCGGAATATGCTTAGAACAAAACTATTCTAAAGAAGGGAGAACTTCATGATACAAGTATCAGGAATGCCTCTTCAACCTAACGAATTAACTGTTGGAAGCACCGAGAAAGCGATCATTCAAAGAATGCAAGACACTCCAACCTTATATAGTTATCCTTCCATTCGAGAACTATTGTTTGAAATCACCCTGCGAAAAAACATAATCGATAGCGCACTGCTCATGAATAGTAGTAAAGCAACGTTTACAACCTTTCAATATGCACATTGTAATACTACCTTCTGGCAATTAACAACAGCAGGTGGCTTCTTATTAAAGCCTAACGTAAATCCTTCTGATGGTATTTTAGATATTTATCAAAGTAGCTCAAAGTACTCATTTGAATGTGCAACAGCTTGTATGATCATCTTTTACCATGCCGTATTAAAAAGTATTGGAAAACCTCTTTTTAACACTTTCTTTAAAAATATTTACTTATATAGTTGGCATGCTGATTACGATCTTGGGATTTACACGTATAATTCAGATCATTTTCTCCCTGGAGATGTTGTTTATTTCATGAATCCCGATGTTAATCCATCGACCTCTTGGTACAGGGGCGAAAACGCTGTCTTACTGGATAACAGCAAATATTTTGGCCATGGAATTGGAATAAATACAGCTGATGAGATTGTAGAATTTCTGAATAAGCAACGGCGCCCAGAAAGTAAACAATCTGCTTATCTAACAAGATTAGTGACAAATCCTTCCTTTGGGCATATATCTGGATTATCCACTACCCAAAGAGGTCACGTTACTTATAAAAAAATACCTATTGTATCACATCATAATAAAAGCTCTATCGCACTCCTCCACTATCTTGCTTATCTACAAAAACACATTAGCCGATAGTGTGGATGTGATATATACCCATTTTCTTGTTGCAAAGGGGCAAAATGACTATAGGTGAGTATAATGTAGTGAATATACATTATATTGAAGGGAAGATCTGAAAAATGGATAATGTTAATATGGCCCCTTATATGGGAGCTAATGTAAACGCGGCACCTTTTATGGGAGAAAACGTGAACGCTGCACCTGTATTAGGAGCTAATGTTCCGCCACAACCAACATATGTTGCCCCTAGCTATGGATATACTGCTCCTACCTATGGATATGCTTGTCCTGCACCTCGTAACGATTCCTTTGTCTTAATTGTTGTGTTGTTTATCTTACTAATCATTGTAGGTACTTGCTACTTTCCTAAGTGCTAGTTTTAAAGGTTTGTAACCTATTAAATATTGCCATACAAAAAATAAAACGGCTCAGTTCACTTTGAACTGAGCTATTTTTGGTTGCCTGTTGAACTAACAAGCATAAAGGTGGGAACCCTCAGGGACCCGGAAGAGGGAAAAGCATGGTTTAATAAATAAGCGGAGAAATTTCTCTTAATTACAAAATAACAGTGCAAATAGCTTAAATAGACCGAAAAATTCCGACTATTGACTTAAAAATACGTCAATATGGGTCATTTTGCTTTGCTTAACCGGAAAACCTCCGCCTATATCCCCCGAACGGAAGCTCTATTCAGCCGTCTAACCGGAATATTTCCGCTTATTTTAAAACTTTTCGCAAGATAATTGTATATGAACTGAAAACTTTTCATTCACTAGTGCTACATATTCGTTTTTGCATGGATATCTACTCGATTATTACTTTTCCCTTTAACCAGCTTTAATGTCGCCACGATTAGAAAACTGACGATTACTAATAAAAGCCATGAGCTCACCTTTCCTAGATGAACAAGACTCCATGCGTCGGTTTGGTTTGGATACTCCCAAGCCCCAAAGAAGGTAGCGATATTCTCTGCTATCCATATAAAAAATCCAATAAGAATAAAAGAAAATACGAGTGGCATTCGGTATCGAGTTCCGGCAACCTCATATGTGACCCATGATTGCCAAAAGACGATTATCACAAGTCCAGATAACCACCAACGAAAATCAAACCAATAATGGTGAGTGAAAAAATTCAAATAAATCGCAGATGCTAGAGGCACAACAATAACAAAAGGTGGCCACTTAACCAAATCCACATTGAACCGCCGCCACGCCTGGCACAAATAACTCGCTACACTTGCGTACATGAATCCACTATATAAAGGCACTCCAAATAGTTTAAAATATGATTCCTCGGGATAAGACCAGGAGCCCATCTGAACCTTAAAAAGCTCGAGGGCCAGACCGATAAGGTGGAACAAGGTAATCACCTTTAGTTCATCCCGTGTTTCAAGACCTGATCGAACCATCAGCCACTGCATTAACAGGCAAATTATAAGCAGCCAGTCATACCGTGGCAGCAGAGGAAGTGGAAGGATTTGTGTAACTGCCAAAGACGCAAAAATAACGACAGGAAACAAACATGACATAGCCTGCTCATAACCAAAACGACCGAACTGTTTTAGTGATCTCATGATTTTGCCCCCAAGCTTTTTTCTTTAGAATGTTAAATACCTTTTAATTTTAGATATCTTCTTCACTTCGGTATTCTAAAAGATCGCCAGGCTGACATTCTAAAGCCTTACAAATCGCTTCTAGAGTTGATAGTCGAACCGCTTTTGCTTTTCCATTTTTTAGTATAGAAAGGTTAGCCATGGTGATTCCAACCCTCTCTGAGAGTTCTGTTACGCTCATTTTCCTTTTTGCTAACATCACATCAATATTGATTATAATTGCCATTGTTATCACCTCAGACCGTTAAATCATTTTCAGATTTTATGTTAATCGCTTCTTGTAAAAGTCGTTGGAGAACAGCAGCAAAAACTGCAATCACCATTGAAGCAAAAATAAGGATCAACCCGATAAAAATGATTCCAGGAGCATCATCTCTCTCAGCAACAAAATAAAAGAGTGGCATTCCTATTGTAAAGATGCTACTGATTAAGATTGCACAGGCTTTTATAGTTTTTAAAGCTTTAACAGATAAATCAGAGAAAGCATGATTGTTGTCAATATAGCTTAAAAGTTTAAACGCTTGATACAGTGCAAAGTAAAAAGGTATTGACGCTCCATAAAAAAGAATTAAAACAAGAAATTTCATATAAGCAACATCTGGATACAATTCTGCTGCAAAGTTACCTATTTCTGGTACCACAAATATGCATAAAGCAAGAATTGGAAGTCCAATAAGAATAACAGCTAGCCTTAAAAAGAGTGTTGTTCCATGTTTCATAAAAAGCACCTCACTAATTTATTTTTATAAATTGATTTTACCAACACTTTTATCGTTTTACAATAAAAAAATATTGATAACTGAGATACTTTTAATGAAATTACTTTTAACTATACAAAAAAGCATTCCTATTTAAGGAAATGCATTTGGTTTCAAACCCATAATAAAGTTTTTAATAATACCTGTCTTTAAAGTAAAGACCTCTCTTCTCTTAAGAGTCCAGGTACTGTTGTATTAACTTATAAACACCATAAAACACATAAAACAAGAATCCTAATATGATTACTAGTCTTATCAAGTAGTTCTCAATAATGAAAAATGATAGAAACATAGTTATACCGAAGACAGCTGCACTTGCTGCAAATTTCGTATAACGAATTGCGGTCTCTGAATACTCAGGTTCATCTTTATACATCCATCTTTGTCCGAATAGCATACTTTCTTCTGGGCAAAAATAGGTCCATATTAGCACTGCATATAAAGGAATCAAGAATATAAAATATAAAATGAGGTCACCCAAAGCTTTTCCCTCCTAACATTACGGTACCTATTAGAATGTACGTCATAACTTAATAGAAGTTTCACAATACTTTTTCGTTCTTGTAAACACATTTATGAGTGAACTAGTTAATTATGTGATACTTTGGTTCGAAAAACAAAAAAGGTTAAGAAAACAGTCTTTTGTAAACAATAAGCTTGCTTACCTACAGAATGAGGAGGAATTTATATGCGTCAACAACAACCAGCAAAAGAAAACAATAGTTCTATAATGAAGCCAGGCTTTGCGGGCACTGATCCACAAAAAGTGAAGCAAGACATTCAAAAAGATGTAAGCGAAGGACTAGGTTCAATGACTTCTCGTGAGGCAGGGTCAATGCAAGATTAGTTATATTAACTAGGATCATCATTAGAAACAGCTAATCACATTAAAGATTTGCCTGTATCTTCGATTATTAAGTTCGTTGGTATAGGCTTTTTTATTAATATGTATTGGATAGTTTACTTAATTGGAAATTATGATATACCATGAGACTAATTCCATGCAATTAGTCCAGTACCAAACTCCAAGCTTAGGTAACCATCCATGTTTATTATTTCTCCATTGTTTTTCGTCTTTTCATCATCACTAGTATACCTAATGAGATTGCTATCAATAGAAAAGGTAAGAGCTTTATAAGTACATTCATCCAATGAAAAGGTGCTTCCTGAACGTATTCTGCTTTTTTCCACTGATTTGCTCGTACTTCAACAGCAATTGCAGTTTCAATTGGTAGATTAATTATCTCAAAATATTTTGTACCTTTAGGATAAGCATTTGACGCATTTCCATAGTAATTTCCAGTCATGTCATTAGGGTAGGTTTTTACTTCTCCGATTCTGTCACCAATGTCACTGGCTGCCACCGTTTCCTCTTTTACTTCATACACCTTTCCATCCCACACAACAAAAGGATATGCCCAACTTAATCCTTGAACGGATGAAGTAAAGGAAAATATTAGAAATATACAACACAAGACTATTTTCTTAATAATTATTCACTCCTTACTTGCATAATTTCAGTTTACATAGTTAATTAATCTTAAATAAGCGCCATTTCATCTAAAAGTAACACCTTGTATATAATGAAAGATGGAACTGATTAAAAAGAATTATTATTAAATAGTACGAAGTTTTCACTCAATTCCCTTTCATTAATTGATATTCTTACCGATAAGTCTTTAGTTCTTAGAACAAACTCTTTTACACCTATAAATTCAGATTCCACAATTAAATAGAATTGTGTTCCCTTTTTAAATCCATTAAAATTATTCTTTAACTTATATATCTTCATTTTCTAACCTTGCAACTCCCGTAATCTATAATTAAATCCGTATCTTTTTCGTTTTTTCATCAGACAATTATTTAACGTCTCACTAGTAACTCTGTTACATATTTTAGTGTTGGGAAATCAACAAGTAAACCCTATGCCATAATATTTTCTAAAGAAAGTTCATTTATAATAGATTCTAACTTAGTCTAAAGTAACATATCTATATTTAATACATTCAATCTACTTGTCAGCCTATTTAGGAGAATAATTCATTTTTTAATAAACGAATAGTGATGGTCATTATAGTGGACAAGATACAAATAGGAAGAAAGTTAAAATTATTGCATTTGTTTAGATCTATTCTTTATCCTATACTTAAGGAGGTGATTTAGTTGAGTGAACCTATTGAATTAACGGAAATAACTATATTACAAAAAGATACAGCCAACAAAATCCGTCAAGCAAATATTAAAGGATTTGATGAACCAGTAGTATATGGTGTGCATGGAGGCGTAAAAAAATTTTATGGGGTAGAACCTGATATTGAATTTCCTTCAACCTTAGATCATATCGTATCTGCAGCTGGAGGCTGACTAGTTGGTACCCTATCTGGCGCGCTGGAGGCGCGTAAAATTCCAACCACAAATAATGTTAGAGCAAAGGTTCAGGGCACTATAGAAGCTCCTGAAGGCGTATTAAAAATAACGAAAATAAGCTGTCATTATAATGTCAAAGTTCCTATTGGGAAAAAAGAGGCTGCCGAAAGAGCCTTGTCAGTTTTTGAACGATATTGCCCTGTTGCTCAAACTCTTAAAGGAGCTGTAGAATTTAAGCACTCCTGGGAAATCGAGGAATATTAGTGTAAAGCCAATAGGGAAATGTCCCTTAATTTGTAGGGGGACATTGGTCTTATTTAGAATTTAAAAATAGACGGAGTTTTTCCGGTTAAAATGCAAATAGAACTTCATTTAGGGTAAATAAGCGGAGTTTTTTCCACTAACCGAAGCAAAATTACCTAGATTTCACGTTTTGGAGTCAATAGGTGGAATTTCTCCGTCTAATTAGGCTATTATATGTGCTATTTGCTAATTAAGAGAAATTTCTCCGCTTATTTATCAATCCATTCTGATTCCCTCATCTGGGTCCGGGTGGTTTGCTTTTTTATGTTTGGGTATAAGCCTGTTTTGTCCAGAAGTGGTATTCAAAATGGCTCAGCAAGTGAACTGAGCCATTTTATTTTTATAATTGCCAGCCTGCTTTTCAGACTGGATATTTCCAAGTTTTCAATCATTCCTATATAAATAATTATTCAACTGTTTTACTGCAAAACATCTACAGACACGACATTTGCAATATGGATAGAATCCTCAGAAAAAATGCAGTACAGGTCAGTTACATCATTATCTTGCTTGGTGTTTCGTATGACAAAACCTTCGTATCCTTGCTTAATTAAATTTTTGCGAAGTTTTGAATTGGCTTCTTCTTTATTTAATAGGATGGCTTGATCCTTCCACGTAAGGCTTTTGTTTTTCGCACCAAAATAATCACAATAATTGTCACGTTCACTCATAAACAAATCATATGATTGATATTCCTTGAGATTTGGATCATCCATATACACTTTGTAGATAAAACCATTAACTTCTTTGTCACATTCAACTACCTTAGGTTCTCCATCCTCCCAAAACTCTGTTTCTGATTTTTGGAAAACCGTTTCGGTTCCTTTTGCATACGGTTTTGCTGACTGGATGTCAGAAGTAAACCAAAATCCAATCGTATTAATATCGTTACTAAAATTCTGAACGACCATTTCTTTAGTGAATTGTTCAAATTCCCTTATTGAACCATGATACATTATCATAAGCAGCAGACCTCCTATTTTAAATCCCGCAATTGTAATCTTATATGGAAGTTTTATTGCCTATCCTGTATTATGCTTTTCCTGATTGAAGCTATACTTAACCTATGTATATAAAGATCGTTGCTCTTAGTCGGGCACATTATAGATATTTAGTCGCTAAGGGTTAAAATATTATAGTTTTTGCTTAAAACAACTATATTTGCATACAAAAAAACTAATTACTACTTTCTCCATATGCTTTTACTAACGCGTTATACTCATTCAAAGTAATTGGCATAACACCACCGTGCTTTGAATTAACAGGTATATCTAAACCTTCTTTAATTTTTGTGAATTGTGCTGTTTTTAAGTCCGTTGTATAGTAAGGAATATATTTTTTCTCACTTTGATAATGATCTAGCAATAAGCACCATTTATCTTCACCTTTTAGTTTAAAACAGGCAGGGCCTTCAACTCCAATTATATCTTTGAGGTTTGTATCCAGTGGAGTGAATTCTCCAAGTAAAGTGTCTGAAACTTCTACGGTAATACTCTTTACGGTCTCGTCTTTTGAAAAACGAAAATATTTGCCGTCTTCTTCAATAATCGTCGTGTCAATCACATGATTTTCCCGATCAATATATACTTTAGGTTCAGTAAAATTCACAAAATCCTTCGTTTTAGAAAAATAGATTCTATGTTTTTCAGCACCAAAGTTCTCTCTTGATGCCCAGAATACTAAAAAGTCATCAGCTTCTTTATCATAAATGGCCTCTGGGGCCCAAACACAGCCAGCGGATTTCGGTCCAACTTTAATTAATCGTTGTGCTGACCAGTTAACCAAATCATCAGACTCCCAAACCACAATATGCTGACTTCCCGACTTTTGCACTTCATCCCAATCCTTACGATAATGCATAGATAAATCTGTGCCTATTAAATAAAATTTATTTTCCTTTGGAGAACGGATAATAAATGGATCTCTTACCCCTAAATCTCCCAATTTCGATTTCAATATTGGTTTCTTTTCATTGAGAGTTTCCCATCGTATCCCATCCTGACTAACGGAAAAATAGACTTGCTCTGAGTTATCGCTACCCTCTTTTTCATGTATAAAATGCACAAAAAGATAAGCTTCATATTCTTTTCTCAATTCCACATTTGACATTTTGTTATCTCCTTTTGAAATAATTATGTAAATGTTCTCATGAATATTGCTATACATCAATCTAGATATCAGACTAAAACAATGAAAAATCAGTAAAATTTAGACTCTTAGTGAGCCACGAAAACCCCTGGCTGCATAATAGGAGTCTGCTCCATTGTGGTACATAAAGATAGTGTCATATCGACGGTCACAAAAGATCGCCCCACCAAGTTTTCTAATATTTGCAGGTGTTTGCACCCAACTTGATGTTTTCATATCGAACTTTCCAAGTGTCTGTAGCTCACGGTATTGTTCTTCCGTTAAAAGCTCAATACCCATGTTCCTAGCGATATCAATCACATTATTTTCAGGTTTGAATTTTTTCCTTGACTCTAGTGCCTCACGGTCATAACAAACACTTCTGCGACCTTTAGGACTTTCCGGAGAACAATCATAAAAAATGAATACGTCCGTCTTTTGATCATAACCAACAACATCTGGTTCACCGCCAGTTCTTTCCATTTCGTTAAGTGACCATAGCTTATCGGTATAAGCATCTAGCTTCGATTGAACTTTTGCCCAATCAAGATCTTTATGGCGGTTCATATTTTTCTCAAAACGTGCTTTCAATACAGTTACTAATTCTTCACGCTCTTCTAGTGACAGTGCCATATCTATCTTTGTCATATTAGTTTCCTCCTATATTCACTTCAACCTAGTTATATCACGATGTAAAATAAAATTTTGCTTTTACACAACCAATATAACTCTATATATAAAAACATTCTCAACTATCTTAATTACCAACAATCCATGTCCTTATTTCAATAACTTCTACAAAAAATACGTTAACCCTTTTTTTGGGATTAACGTATTTTTTCAACATTATAATTTTATTATTCATTTAATATAGCTATCAACGTGCTTCCGGGCTTACTCATTGCCTTAAATCTTATTCGCGCTAACAATTTTCACAATAAGTCAACTACTACTTTTTAGCCAGGCCAATATACGAACGAACTCGAATGATTCAAACCACGTGATTAAAAACAAAACGATGAAAAAGGAGCTCAGGGAAATGAATTTCAAACTTCCTTCTTCTTGTTTAGCTATCGCTATAAAACTTAACACCATTCCCACTACTAAAAAAAGGATCCCTAAAAGAGCAATCTGTTCAACATAATTATTATTAATCCAATTTAACAGAATACAAGTAGTCCTAATACTATGAAGCCTATGGACCATACACTAAATGGTTTCATACTACACCCCCTAAACAAGAAAATTTTACCATTTTTAAGGGGGTTAATAAAGGGGCTTGCTTCATTGTTAGTAGGTTTTGGATTAAAATAGACGTTACAATTATATCCGTCTTAAGCTACTTTCACTATTTTAACACTTTCTTTCTTAGCTTCTGGATTCGTTTCAAAACATCTAAGAAATAAACACCAACAGAAAGTTCTCAAACAAGTGAAAAGAACCATTCGCATCCTACATAACCCGTTCGGTTGAGAGGGAGAAAACGTTAATCAGCAGGTTAATTAGCAATACAAATACCCGCTTTCACCCTATTTTCTTTAAATAAGAGTCATGTCCTTACCTAGTGATAAATAAATAGGAGGAGATTTTTCCGTTAATTGCAGATTAGAGCTGGTTTTGAGCAGAATAGGGGGAGTTTTTTCCCTTATATAAAGCAAAAATACCTATTTTCAAGTATTACTAGTCAATAGGGGAAATTTTTCCCTCTATTTACGTTATTTTACATGCCATTTATGAATTAAGGGAAATTTTTCCCTCTATTTCTATTTACTGTGCAGTATATGTCTACTTCATCCCCGACTTGCTTATCCCACCCACATAACTGATGTTAGTTGAATATGCTTATCTATAGGAATAGCATATGTTCATAATATTCTCGTAAATAATTAAAGCGAATCACATTATAATTTTTTTCATAATCATTTTCAACACCCCAACTAGCGGCTCATTTAGCAGACGTACAAAAATTAATGTACCCTGCTATTTTCTGTGTTAATTAGTGTGCTAATCCTATGCTAATGCCCCTAAAACCACATATAAAACGTGGATATAACAACGAAAAAAAGAGATGCGAGTTAGCGTGCTAATTGCATCTCTAAAAGGCGTGTTATTTCGTATTTTCTCTCTCTCAAGCGAACGGGTCACATCCCACATGATTGGTTCATTTTAAATATGAACCATGATATGTAAGAAATCCCTTTATACCAGTGCATATAAACATTGAAGCATCTTGCTTCATGAAAATACTATTACCATGATAGAATGTCTTAGTTTCAATGGATTTGAAACCAACTTCGGATAATCTTTTTTCCATATCTTCATGTGAAAAACCGTTATGAACTTTCGGATGATATATTTTATCGTTTTTGTCAAAATCAATAATAATTAGCTTGCCACCATTATTTAAGATATCAAACAGTCCTTGTAAAATGTGATTAGTATCCGGGATATGAAGAAGGACTAGTGATACTAAAACGATGTCTGCCTTAAGCGCTGGAGTTTCTTGAGTGAAATCTGAATAAAGCACTTTTGAGTTGGTAATTCCTTTTTGAAAAATTTTAGCTTCAGCCACCTCCAACATTTGCTTTGATGAATCGACTAACAAAATAGAATTTACTAAATTTGATAATTCTAAACTAACTAGACCAGTTCCACTCCCATAGTCTAGTAAAGATTTTGTTTTAGAATTTTGTAATACTGACTTTACTTCCTTCACTATAACTTTTGATAATTCAACTCTTTCTTCTGTATCATATCTTTTTGCCATCTCGTTAAATACGTTATTCTCCATTTTTCAGCTCCTAATTCTTTACATGACACAACTTTAATAGTCCCTTTAATTGAGATACTTTTAATCTGTATTTGATACCATTACGCCATTGCAGTCCCTTCACAAATCTACTACTTTTTTAAAAAGCTTTATTGTAAAAGCAGTTCTCCATGGTGTACTCATTACATCAATTGTTCCACCGTGGAGTTCGATAATGCTTTTGGTGATTGCTAGTCCTAATCCTGAACCTCCTGTAAAATGTGAACGTGACTTTTCCACCCGATAAAATCGGTCGAAAATATGTGGAATGTCTGAGGGTGGTATGGCTTGACGACCGTAATTGACGATTTCAATGTCGATCGTTGTTTCTGTTTCTTCTAGCTTTACATCATCTGAGGCTTTTGTAATTAAATATCCCTCATTTTTCAAATACACCTCGATTAACTCACCAATATGTCGGTCATCATCTACAATTAAGATTTTAGTCACTTTTATTAAACTCCTTATTTTAACTAGAGTTGAAACTTCTGAAAATTATTCCTAAATAGATGAATCTTAAACAACTTACTAACAATTAGATAACCAATAACAGCACCAGCTGTAATCGCTAATAAGTCATTAACATCAGTGCTTCTCCCACTGCCTAACGTCACTCGAATAATTAACTGCACTAATTCAAATGAAAGACTCAAGAAAAATCCTAGTTTAGCAATCCTTTTAACAGATATTGTATTTTTGACTAGAAACGGAATGTATATCCCAAAGGGAATAAGCATGATTATATTTAATAAAAACGTCTGAACATCAATGGTTAAAATCGGAATAAAGTTTATCGTTTATACCAAGGCGTTTGATTAGCATATTGACCAATATTCACATCAATCGGGAAAAATACCAGGTGAATGACACTAAGTAAGTATATCCCAAACGAGATAAGAACAACATATTGAGCTAAATTTATCCTTCTCTCTTGACGCTTTGTCCAACTGATCAACCAAATCAACCCTAATAGAGCAACCGGAACTAATACAACCATGATTCAATCGTAAACATAATAGAAATTGACTCTTTCATAAGATCCCTCCTGGAACCTTTGTTAATATATAATACAAACTCCAGTATGGGCGGAATTCTAAAGTTTTTATAAAGAAGTAATAAAGGATGTCTAAATTATTTGAAGGTTATTCTAGAATCAAGAAAACCGACAATAATTTTGTCGGTTTTTAGATACTGCTATGTAAAATTTATAGATTGTCTGTTTCCATAATTTTAATGGCTAATTCCATCGGTTATATGGTCAAATAACTTCCTACCTAATGAAGAAGAAGGGTCGAGTCTCTTAAAAAAGGATCATTATAGACAATTACTATTCTAACAATGACAAACCATTAATAAATTACCATCAGGATCTTTAAAGTTAAACCAATGTCCGTTCTCTATCTCCGTTACAAATTCCACGTTACGTTCTTTCAGTGATTGATATGCGTTATGTATGTCGTCCGTATTGAAATGAAAAGCAGGATTTTTATATAAAGCTTCCTCAGAATAGATATTACTGTCAAGAACAAGGTTCAATCCATTATTATCAAGCGGAATACAACACAGGTGACCTGCGATTATCTCATACTTAGGTTCTAAATTAAGTATATGACAGTACCATTCTCGTGCATTAATTATGTTACTTACAGGAATAAAAATCGCCCCAACTTTACTTATTATAATGCCCACATCATCACTCTCCTAATTGAAAAGAAGCAGTAACACCAACTCACCATACCTTTAACACTGCTTATAAAATCATTATTTCAACACGAACTGTCACTATTCCTGCTTGGATAGAATGGTTATTATATTCGTTATTAAGTTAGAGAAATTACACATAGTATCATTAAAACTGAAAATAATACCATCAAGGTCACATATAGTGAAGCCACCTGTAAGCACCAAGAAATCTCTAACTACAAAAGGAGATGAAATAATGAAAAATATTTCTCACATTATCCATATAGGTGAATTAATAGCCGTGTCAAAAGTATTCCAACTAAACCCTTATCGAATGATAACATTAATTGAAAATGGTTTAATGGAAGTATTTGAAAGTAAGGAAGCTTTTTCACAAAAGTACGGCAAAAATGAAATGTATGATAAATTAGAAGACTGGTGCGAGTTAAATAACGGCAAGGTGATTACTAAGAAAAAATAGACAACTGAATATAATAAGCTTGGATTTTCCGTAAATGACCGTGGATATCTAATAACTGATCACATTGTACATTTCCAATTTTCCCATCCTAAGTACGAATAAAACTATTCCCTTTAGTGAAGGTCTATTTCTTGAATTTGATCTCCATCAACATTCATTTTATAAAGCTGATAATTGGGATCACCCTTAGCAAAATTTCTATCCAGCATAAAGTAAATAGTACTTCCATCCTTACTAATAACAGGATCACTCACATATTCGCCAAAATGAGTTAGCTGTTTCTCTTCTTTTGTATCTAGATTATATTTATATAATTCGTATTTAAAGATGCCTCCGTCATTAGGATTACTAATGGATTGAAAGATAAGTTCGTTTTCATCAGGAGTAATTGTAAAACTAAAAATAGAGACTTCACGGTTAGGATCTGAAATAACAGATGTCTCTTCCGAATCCTCCAAAGGAACTTCAAAAATCCTTTGTTTTACGTCGAAACTATCTTCTGCGGTCTCTACATCTGAATCATCATCTCTACCTAAGTAAACACGATCACCACTCTCGGCAACGTTTAACGAATAAATTGAATACTGCTGAAGATTGGTCTTTCGTTCACTTATTTTTTGAGTAAGGTTAAATTCGTAAACATCAAAATCATGTGGTCTTTTCCCTGTAATTGGTGAATAGTTTTCAAATGTACCAGCTCGAAGGTAAAAAAGGGACGTTTGGTCGTGCTTAAATTCAATCTCTGTTATCGTTGAAGAATCAGTGAATACTTCCGTTATTACCTCTTTTTCTAAATCATAAAAATGGACCTTACTTAACAATTCTGTTTCCTTATTTTTATTTGTAGTAATATAAGCTAAGATCGTTCCATCACTTGAAAAGGTTGGGTCTAGAATGATCGTTTCTTCATCATATTCTGCCAATATTGTATCTTTTGACTTCCCTTGATTACTTAATAATAATTGTGGTTTCCCACTTGTATACATTACATAAGCAATATCATTTAAAGAAGATACATCATATTGATTGGAAAGCCCCTTCTGTTTTTCACTTTCCGTTTTGTTAAAAACTATCCCTAATACCACAAGAATTACTGTTAAACTAGATAAAGATACTAATAGAAACGTGAGTTTTTTTTTATCCATTATACAATCCTTTCTCAATTGCTATTATCTAAAGGCTACTGTTATTAGTAGCGGACTGGTCCATACATCAATACAAAAATGATAATACAAGCTACAATAGGTATCATCCCCAGTACAAATGCAGCTTTTTTATTTCTCTTCGCCAATTTTACTTGCGCCATATACAGAGCCGTCCAAACGGCAATTGGACAAGCAAACACAACCATCATGAAATGAAATTCACCAATCATAATTAGTCCGCCAATGATTAGAAATAGTGAAATCCCGATAACGATAATTCCACTCGCAATATTTAATCCATGTAGTAACTTCATATACTTTTCATTAGAACCGTAATCATAGGTTGTTATCCAATAAACAAGAACAATGCTTAGAGCGATGTTTAACCATACCCAAATCGTCAAGCCGACATTTCCCGAATGATCTAACTGGCCAACAATTAACCAGCCGTATAAATGCCCCAGAGTATGAAAGATCAACAAACCATTGATCCAAAACTTCTTATTTATGTGAAAATGCTGATTTAATGGAAGAAACAATAGCATGGAACTCAGAACCATCGAATAACAAAGCCATCCAATATAGGCATCCCCTTCAACAAAAAGACTTAATAAATAAATGCTGATTGTAGCAATAATCGAGGATATTGATAAAGTGAGCATTAACTCCTTTCGATATGGAAAAAGTGCTTGTTGAATTTGACTGCCAATTTCCCCTTCTTGGCCAAATAGCTGCATGGCCCTTTCCTCTGCCTCGTCTGATGTTAAACCCTCTGCCTCAATTAAGTAATCGCGAGAAATCTGTAGATGTATAAGTAGTTCCTCATATAAGTCCTCTTTTTCTTTCTTAGAACTTTCTGTATGATGGACAATATTTTCCACATACCGTTCTAATTTCGATTTCATATAAGACCCTCCGAGCTTTTTTGTACTAAATTCTCAATGAGTTTCCAATCCTTTTGTTTTTTCCCTAATTCCTCTGAACCGGAATCTGTAATTTTGTAATACTTTCTTCTCCCTGAAGGAGTCTCTAACCAATACGACTCAATCCACCCTTTTCTCTCTAAACGTTTTAATGCAGGATAGAGAGTCCCTTCACTCATTTCATAGTGATCGCCACTAAGCTGTTTTAGTAACCTAGTAATTTCATACCCATAAAGATCTTTCTGGTTAATAAGCGATAACAAAAGAAGATCAATACTTCCTTTTAACATTTCCTTGTCCATTCCCTCACCCAATTTCCTATTTTTGTAATTAGTATTGTATCACGATGTACATCGTGATACAAGGTATACTCGTGATTTATTCCCTTGTTTTTCCATAAACCTTTAGCTCATTATTGAAGTGTTTTCTAAATCAATAGAAATTGAATGTAAAAAAAAGCTACTACTAAAGACTTGGTTATGGGCACATGAAAGTCTGCTACCTCTTGAAACCGTATCTAAAATAAAAAAATTCAGCCTTCGTTAAGACTGAACTATTTCTCTCTTTTTTAATTAAACCTAAACCCTTTTTGGATCGATGTCTCCTGTCAGCTTAAATACTTTTGTTTTTTCTTTTTCCATTTCCAATAAAAACGGACATTAACATAAAGCCAACCCCTATTATATTTAAGATCACATTACCTAAATTGCCAATGTTATCAACTCTAAGTCCAAACAAAATCGCACCAAAAAGAATAAAAGAAATAACCCAAAACAGTCTCAATATTTTGCCTCCGTTTGTAACATAGCGACTGCTTCTTGTTCAGTAAACGCTCTCGTTACTTTAAGTAAAATACTTCATAGCCAAAAGGATCGATGTCATTATAAAGAAACTCGAAGTGAATCATCTTGTATTTAATTGCTATTTTTAAGTCTAATTGGGAAAAGCAGCAAAAACTCTGCCTTTCTTCGATCCAAGGAAGAATGTACTGTCGAGTACATCTCGAATCCATATAAACCTTCTTGTTCATAGTCTGAATCTTTTATCCATTCATACAACTCATTATAAGCAACACTGGCATTATCAATGTCTCCTTGATATTCTAGAACAGCATATGTTGCTTTAGGAAGTGTATAAGAAATCATACCGACTGGTGGTTCTGAATCAACACTACATTCAACACCAGCTATCCATATAAATGGATCTTGGGCAGGATTGTAATTTGGAGGATCAATGAAAATTCCATAGGTAATCGGAAGATCAATTGCACCATTAACCTCTTTCAGTCTTTTATTAAAAGATTGTTGGAGTTTTGGAATAATCATTTGTTCTCGTGTATCTTTCAACAATGTTTCTATCTTCATTCCTATAATATGAGCTGAATCTCTTTTAACTATTTTGATAGTCATTCATGTATCTCCTCTTTGTTAAAATTCAATATAAAATGCTTATCAATCTTTTTTGTAAGTAAAGGCGAAATTATATCAATAATCGAAAAAGTTTACAGAGCCTAATTTATGAAAAGAGCTAAAATCGGAAGCACTAATAAAACAATAATTACACTTTGGATAAAAGTGAGTAAAATGTCTTTTTTCCATGGATTACTCTTTGGATAACGAGTGTTGATTCTTTGAAACACAAGAAACACTACCCAAAAAACTAAAATACTATAAATTGTAGACATAACACTATCGTACAAATCGGTTCCCCCTTAATTTGTAAAGAAGCAGATTTCGATAGTTCTCTTTTTCTACAAAAATCTATTTCTTTTGGTTATAACTACATTTACGGATTAAATAGCCAATGATTTCAGAATATTGAGTTATCTCATTATATCTGGTTATTCAGACTGTTACATGTTATCAAAATGAGAACATTCACCCCTTTAACTTAAATCCCTAATAACCATCAATATTTATAACGAAGTTTTAGTAAAGTAAAAACAAAAGAAAAGAGTTTACTTTTTAGGCTTATCAAGTGCTTGATATGCTACCTGGTACTTTCCTCCATCGGCAACTTCTGAATGGTACAAGGCCTTGAGGGCATTGTTTTTTTCAAGACCATGTTCCGCCTTCAGTTCTTTAAAGCGTGTATGCAGTTCTTTGTTTTCCTTAATTAGTTGTTGCATTTGCGATTTTATGTACTTCAAAATATTTATCTCCTTTCAGAATCTCTGAGTTCAAGCCTAATTTTCACTAGAAATAACCTGTTTAAAAAGTTCCCTAAATTGCTCCCGATCTTCTGCTGTAAAAGGTTTTGGTCCCTTTGTTCGCTGTCCGCTTTTTCGAGCCATTGCACTTAAATAGCGTGTTTGCAATAATTGGTCAATATTTTCATTTGTATAACTAAATCCCTTATGGTGGAGGACAATCATTCCTTTTGCTAACCCTAGCGATGCAAGACCATAATCTTGCGTCACAATAATATCTCCTTTTTCAGCTAACTTTACAATCCGATAATCTGCAGCATCTGCTCCAGCATCTACATAAATGGTTTCCACTCCTGATGGCTGTTCTGCATTAGAAAAATGAGAAAAGCTTGTAACAAGGATAACCGGAATTTCTAAATTCCTTGCTTCCGATATTATAATATCTTTTACCGGACAAGCATCTGCATCCACATAAATTTTCATCTTTCTTCCTCCTGTTAAGAAGTAGCTCTTGTTCTTCAGAATTCAATCATTAAATCGTCTAAAAGTTTAATTTTATCTTTCTCGTATAATATAACGTAAAAGTGATAATTATTGTTAATAGAGCCGTTCCTCCTAAAATATACACTCCACCCCAATCATTTAACTTACCAGTTAAAGCCCAGACCTGATACGGAATAAAGACCAAAGCAAAAATTATAGGGATTCCCCAAAAAATGAAAGTGACATTTTGTTTGATTTCTTCTGTGGTAGATTTAGTTTTTAACTTTTCCAGAACAGTCATCTTGATTATTGAGATAAATAAAATAATTATTACGATAACTAACAGTATAAAATCCAATCGAACTCCTCCTCATTTTATATTTATTAAACCATTCACAGTACAGTAAGAATAACTTCTCAGTTTTTCATTTA
Organism: Litchfieldia alkalitelluris; assembly: GCF_002019645.1. Classification (GTDB taxonomy): domain Bacteria; phylum Bacillota; class Bacilli; order Bacillales; family Bacillaceae_L; genus Litchfieldia; species Litchfieldia alkalitelluris. The sequence continues at coordinate 4,619,016 of NZ_KV917374.1, forward strand.
AGTTTCATATCCTCTTATTTTATCAAGCCACCGTTAGGTAAAAATAAAGCATGAAATTAGTACAAAACATACCAGTAAAATGCATCACCATTTTAGCTACAAGTATTAAAAGGAATACTTCAACTCTACTCTAACAAATAAAATATAGTCCATGTAAGGGAGGCAACAATTACTGCCAAAGTAATAGCAACCCAAAAAGTATTCAATTGAGTGTTATCTTCTCCATGTTTAATTTGCTTTAGTAACTGAACAAATTTGAACGTTAAAAAGATACATAAAATTGGATTGATATAAAGTGCTGTTACTATAAAAAAATCCATCATTGTGTCTTCTTCTCCCCCTAATTCTCATTATTTTACCTTTTATCTATTTATTGTAATTCGTTTTGTTAGTGAAAAAGCGACTGCTCATCTTGAACAACCGTCCCCATACAGGCAGAAGAATTTATATACTTACTATTACTGAATAAACAAATAATATCGCCAAAACAACTTTTATAACGGTTTTAGAAAACTGTTTAAGTCTATCGCTCTCAAATGTTCTCAGTAATAAGTAAAAAAAGCCAACTACCCAAATACCATTTTGAAAAAAAGTAGAAATTATATTTGTGATAAAATGGAAAATGAAATTTAAGCCCATTACTATCACTCCTTAACCTAATAATACTTTAGCACATAAAAACATAGGGAGATTTTAGTCTTCCTATGTTTTCATTCATATTATTTTTCTGTTTGTTTTTGCTTCTTTTTCAAATACTCCGCACGTATTTTTTCAAGCTGCTGCTTTTTATCAAATTTTGCAGGCTTCTGTTTTTCATGAAACTTTGTCACAGCTACCTTACCTTTGGTATCCAATTGGTATTTTCCCACTTTGTTCACCTACTTTTCTTGTCTTAAAGAGATTCTATTCAATAAATATACTTTACACTATTTTACTGAAGTAAACCTTTTTACTGCTAACTTTGTATATATCAGTAAAACAATAAAACAGTTATATATAGTTGAATACGATGTACAATAACTCATTCCATGCTTCATTTCCAAATTACTAAAATACTATTATCTCTATTGGTTTTGTCACAACCTGTCAAATCGTAATCAGTTCTTTCTTCGTTCTCTTTAATATCTATTGATCTGCAAATTGCTGTGTTTATGTTACCAGAACCAAATGTATCCCTTCTTGTATCTGTGGTTGATTGAATTACTTCACCGTCATATTTAAGGTCATGCAGCATTGGGTCTCCTTCTTCAGTGTACGTTACAACTCTAATCTTATCTTCAAAACCTTGTTTTACATTTTCTATAAATGCAAAGAACTTATCTATGTTTGTAATATCTCCGTGCATATTTACAACGTCTTCTGGTGATTGAACATATTCAGGAATGTTGTTTTGTTTTGTAATAGAAGGTGATTCATTCCCTTGACTTAGCTCATTTGATTGGCATCCTGAAAAAATGAATAGCAATATCGCAGTAAAAAACAAAATCTTTTTCATCTATTTCCCCCTAACACTCCTTAGTAAATATAAGGATCAGGTTAGCTTAATAACCTATAAATTTTTATAAGAGCCCAAATCACTATTAATCCCCAAATCAATACTATTATTGAACCGACTATCCAATTCTTCGGCTTACCGTTTTTCATCATTTCTTCTGCCTTAACTTCACAGTCAGATATTACACTCTTTGGTATCATCTTTAGCCCAATCATTATCCCTAATGGAACGAGAATTAAATCATCTAAGTAGCCAAGAATGGGTATAAAATCAGGTATTAGGTCAATCGGACTGAATGCATAAGCTACAACACAAGCCGTAAATAGTTTTGCATACCAAGGTACACTTGGATGTTTATAAGCACAGTAAAGAATATATATCTGCCGTTTTAAATTCCTTGCCCAATCCTTAATTTTTTTTAACATTTTATCTCCTAATAATAGTTAAGATTTTATTCCCATCATAACAAATTTATTAAACAATCGGCTCGTTACTTAAGTGGTTTCTTTCACAATTTCTTTATAATATTTAATCCAATGACAAAAGATTATTTAAAAGGATATATCTTTTAGGTACCAATCTTCCTTTAATTTTATAAAATAAAGTTTGAAGTATCTGTCTTCCTGAACAGAATCACCATTTTGATCAACATAATGTGGGCGAATTGTTACTTCAACCTCATTACCATTTTGTTTGAACGATACCCCTTCGATAAACCACCTTTTTATAATATAATTATCATCGTTGTAAGTTATTTTCCTTTCATTTCCTAGTGTTATAGCGTATATTTCCCCATTTTTTTCTTCGAACCGAAATTCTTCATGTGAACGTTCATTCAAACTTTCCACGTCATTATTCTGTAAATCATAAAGAAGTTTTGAACTATACATATTAATATAAGGGCCTTCAGTCACTTGGTAATTGTATAAACTTTCAATATCATGTAGCTTTTCTAACTCTTTTTCTGTTTTTTCAATTTCTTCTGTTAAATCATGGACTTTTTTTTCTAATTGTTCTACTGCAATTGAATCCGGCAAAGAAGATGCTTTGTCATTGTTCCAGTAATAATTATTAAGAATGCTAGAATAATAAGTAATTTTTTCATCAAACTCACCTCACTATTAGTTACTTCTAATTTCAATAAGTAATTGTCAATCTCCTTCTTACTAAATGCTTCGGTTAGTGAAAGAGCGTTTCCACTAATTGTAGAAACGCAATCCGTTAGTTTAAGTGCGTTATTTCATAAAGTAAGGTATGGCTCTAACAAAATAAGAACCCCGACTTCATCCTACTTTCTTTAAATAAAAAGTCATGGCCTTACCTAGCATAAATAAATAAGAGGAGATTTTTCCGTTAATTGCAGATTAGAGCTAGTTTTGAGGTAAATAGGGGGAGTTTTTACCCTTATATAGAGCAAATCTGGCTATTTTCAAGTATTCTAGTCAAATAAGAGAAATTTCTCCCTCTATTTACTTTATTTTAAATGCTATTTATGAATTAAGGGAAATTTTTCCCTCTATCTCCATTTACTATGCAGTATATGTCTACTACACATCTCCTACTTGCTTCTTCTACTATCAGGTTAGTATAAGTGTAACATTTCACATAATCAGATTCATTAATAAAAAAAGCTACTAATTGCTCAGCAGCCTTTTTAATCTTAAACATATTGGAAGATGATATCCAAACTATTTTAGAGCGATTTTGCCTCAGAGGATATTGATCAAGTGAGGGTGATCGATAACCGTAATATAAGGGAATCCACCATTTACCTTATACTGCCTGGCTGATCATGGACATGCATCAAGCCTTTATCTTCAATTATAGTCATGGCCTTCCTTCTGGAACAAATACCTTTCCTCACGCATGACTAAATCCTTCGTTAAGTAATTACGGATAAATCAAATACCAGACTCGACTTCTCTAGCTTCGAGCATCTTCTCTCTTCCTGATCCAAGCTCTTATTCCTCGATCAATCATCTTAGGTGTTGGGTTTTCATAACGTTCTTCGATATCTTAGATAATCTGTTCTTCATTTTTAAAAGTTGATCTTTTCAAATTCTATTCACTCGACCGTTTATAGAACTATTTCATAGGTGTTTTCTCACCTTTGGATGGTGATTTAAGTAGATAAATAACTTTGTTATTAATATCGCCAAAGTAAGGATTAAGAGATAATTAAGAAATAGATAAAAATAATTCATACCTTTATCAAGATGAATTAAATCCCATGCAGCCATTAATGGCTTAAGGAAAAAAGAGAACAATGCACTCGTCAGCACCCCATAAAGAAATACATTCTTATTTTTGTTGATACACCACTGATATACCAGCATAAATGTAACAGGAACAAATGAAGCATCTAAAGCAAAATTAACCGGCATAATAGGGATAACCTGAAACGGATAATAAACAAAGCCTGTTCTCATGGCAATAGCATCTGAATATGTAAACCATGTATGTATATTAAAACCATAAAATCCTATTTGGAAAATTCTAGTTCTGTCAATTTTAAAGTATATAACAACAAGAGGGATAATTAACAATAAAAAAATGATCCAAAATGGGATCGTACCTACATTGGAAAAGTCCTTCCAATAGTCCATCCACATGGAAACAACTTTTTCCTGTTCTTCTAATATTTCATTTAACCTCTTTCCTTGCTCTTCTGTCATCAATACGTGTTCTTTTGTAATCAACACGCAACATCTCCCGTCTCCTTTTTGGATAGTATTTCATTGTTTTCTACTTCTTAGTCATGCCTTTTCTGTATCTACCACAAAATTAATTTACTTGTGTATACAATCTTATTTGACACTTTCTTATGTATTTTATGCTGAGGTTCGGAAAGACGGGTCAATCTATTTTGATGCACGTGATGATTTTTCACATAAAAAACCCAACAAAAAAAGGCCCCCCCCCCTAAGGGATTGCCTCAAATTAATGTTGTTTCTTGTTTATTAACATCAATACTATAATCAATGAAAAAGCAGTAAAAGCTAAAAATGGGATCGTGATAAAGCCAAGCCAGTTAATATATTCAGCACTACAAGGTACACCACTTTTACAAGGCTTGATTTCTGCAAATCCAGGCACCTTTTGTTGGAGATAATGAAAGAAAGAAATACACCAACCAATAATGGCCATTGGTAAAACAAATCTTTTTACAGATGAGTCATTCTGAAACGTTCCAATACCAAGTATTAGTACTAGTGGATACATCAAAATCCGTTGGTACCAACATAGTTCACATGGTATAAATCCACGTATTTCACTAAAGTAAAGACTTCCTAAAGTGGCAATTAGAGATATAACCCAGGCAAAGTAAAGGAAATACTGTCTAACTTTTGTCATAGCTATTTACCTTCTAATTCGTTTTCTATAAGACTTTTAATCTTTTCATAATCAAATGGATCTTCAAGCATAATTCCATTCACCATAATGGTCGGTGTTAGCTGAACATTATACTCTTCTACTAATTTTGTATCTTTATTTAATTCTTCTAACTCCGTTTGATTAGTTATATCCTCTTGAAGTTGTTGGAGATCAATGTCAGGAAAGGCACTTGCTATTTCTACAATTTTATCATTTGTTATCCATAATGCATGGTGATCATCACTAGGTTGCGCTTTAAATAGTTCTTTATGGAACGACCAATAGCTTTCTGGACTTTGTTTATAGACTGATTCAGCTGCAAGAGAACCTAGCTTCGATTGTTCACCGTGAAATAATACATTAATATAAGCAAACTTCACATTTCCTGTATTTACATAGTCATTAATTAATTGTGGATATATAGATTCACCCCACGCTTTACAAGCAGGACATTTAAAGTCACCAAATTCTACAACTGTAACTGGTGCATTAACATCACCTAAGACTGGTTGCCCGTCAATTGGCGGTTGTTTTTCAAAGGTCGTTTTATTTTTATTAGAATCTGATTTCATACTGTTTACGACAAGTAAAACTGATAAAATAGCAAAAATAATTAAAGTTAGAAAGACAACAGTTTTTAATGGTGATCCTTTTTGTTTCTGTTTTTGTTTCATCATAGCACCTCTACATATATTTAAATCAATTCAAAATCACACTTAACATAATTGCTAGATAGAAAGTTAGCACCATAAAAATACTCATAATAAAGGATATAGCCGTAGGTGCTTTTTTTACAAAGGACAATATAGTCATTGCCAAAAATAAGACGGCCAACCCTAATAAACTATTACTTATACTATTAAATGATAAAACAACATTTAGACCACGTTCGATCTGCCCTTGATAAAGAAGATCAAATAACCTTGCTGGTCCACTTGTGGCGAGAGCAGTCTCTATATCGTGTGGCGGTGACTGTTGTCCTAAAGCTGCGGTAGCTGAAAAGATGAATAGAAGTATAATACTTTCAGCTTTAATCCATGGTTTCGGATTGAATTCCTTATCTTTACTCAGTCGCTTTCTCATCAAAACACTATTGATAAAAGCAAAGGCAAGTAATGGAATGATAAGTAAATGCTTAATTAATAGAGCTTGTCCATATGATAGCATCCATGCATCTGTATAATCCTTAAAATCTACGACTAAGGTCATTAAAAATAACCCTGTACCTATAGTAATAAGAAAACAGGTAATAGCAACAGGTGTAAACCACTTTAAAAATGTAAGCCAGTTTTCTTTACTTGTTGAAAACCAACTTATCACCAACAAAATACCGATCCAAACACTTACTGCTAGAAAATGAATAGTGTGTGTTATAAATCCAGACACTTCCCTTAGCGAACTTGCGTGGCTTGACCAACCTAACGGGATAATCAGAGCCAATCCAAAACATATACCAATATATGAATAAGTGGACTTCTTTTTTAAATCGAACAACATGACATATATAAACAGAATATTAGACAAGATAAAGGTAATGATTCATGCTTGTCCTACTTCAAATGTGTATAATACAGACTTTATCGTTAATCCAAGTCCAATATCTTCATAGAAAGCAAGAATAACTTGAAGGGCAGGATTAAACGATAAAATTGCAATTCCTTTAATTGATAGAAGTGAAAATTTCTTTGGAACGTTGATCCCTGGACGATATGAATTAGGAACTAAATGCAAAATAAAACTACCCAGAAGGAATGAAAAGCATAGGTATAATAAGGTTTCACTTACAACGCCTACAATCATCATCTATTATTTCCTCCTCATTAACCACCACAAGCAACCAATTCCAACCAATGCTAAAGCTACCACAATTGAGGGGAAAATGTATGTCGGTATACTCTGTTCTGTTTGTGTATTTTCTTCTTTTCCATCATTTGAAACTTTATCTTCTATTGTACCTTGATTCTCTTCATCAGAGCTTTCTTCAGTTTTTTCTTCCTTTGGTGTTTCTTCAATTGGCGCATCTACAGTAAACGAAAACTCCCCTTCTATTGGATGCCCATCTGCCCCAACGATTTTCCATTGAACTTTATAACTACCATTCTCTAGTGGTTGCAGAAATGTAGTCCCTATTTCATTACCGTCAATTTCAATTTTCCCTAAAGGAACATTGGATCCATCTAAATGTGACACTTCAACCACACTTGTTTGTTCAATCTCTGTTGAGAAAGTTAATGTTAATTGCTGAAGGCGTTCTTTTATGACCTCACCATCAGTTGGGTTTGACTCGGTTAGGTAGCTATGTGCAAAAATATGCTGTGACAATAACACCATTAGTATGGAAGTTGTTAAAATTACTTTTTTAAATATATAAACCACTCCTCACGAATAAAGCATTTGACTAACCTTTTACACTGGTAAAATTCAAATACTTGCATAATAGCACTTCTTAAGTTTGACACACATATTAGGTATTGCTAATATGAGAATATCAAAACACATTAGAAATGTCTAATATGAATGGAGGATAATCCATGTTAAAAGCTGGTATTGATATGAAGGTAAAGTTTTTACAAGGCTTTGCACATAAAGTGAGAATTCAAATTCTGGAATGTATTAGAGATGAAGAAAAGACCGTTACAGAGATCGTTAAAAGTTTAAACGGAAATCAATCGAATATCTCTCAACATTTAGCTTGTTTGAAGGGATGTGGGCTAATTGTTGGGAGGCAAGAAGGAAAATATATATATTACAGTTTAAGAAACCAACAAGTTCGAGAACTACTAACTATGTTCGATACAGTTCTTGCGGACGTGGAAAATGACATTGCTTGTTGTGAAAATCATATTGGCTTCCGAGAGAGAACAGAATAAAGTAATTTCACTATATATTTTTTTAGTTTGAACCTGATTGGAGGGGAAACGTCTATGTCAACAACAGAGAAGAAACTGTCTACACCACGTACAACTTACTTGTTATCAGGCCTTCACTGAGCAGGATGTGCTGCTCAGGTGGAGCAGAGAGTAGCTGAATTACCAGGCACGATTAAAGTGACCATTAACTTTGGTGCATCTAATTTAATCGTTGAAGGTGATGTACCACATGAAAAGGTCATAAAAGAAGCTGAAAAAGAAGGCGTTACCGCAAAACCTATGGGTGTGAAAGAGGAAGAGCAAGAGCAAAAGCCATTCATTCAAGCCCACAAAGACTCTATTATCACAGGTCTTTCGGCTACATTGTTTCTTGCAGGTTGGCTATTGGGATTAGCTGGCTATGACACAACAGAAGTTGCTTTATTAGCTCTATCTATTATCATCGGTGGGTATAAAACAGCCCGTAGTGCTTTATACGGTTTAAAAAAGTTGAATTTCGACATGAATGTTCTCATGACAATTGCCGTTATTGGTGCCGTTGCAATTGGTGAATGGATAGAAGGTGCTTTAGTGGTTATCTTCTTCTCACTTAGCAATACACTGTCTGTTTACACATTGGAAAAGGCTCGTAATACAATAAAAGCGTTAATGGGCCTTGCTCCAAAAGAAGCGACCATTATCAGAAATGGAGAAGAAATACGACTAGCTGTTGAAGAGATTCAAGTTGATGATGTCATGATTGTAAAACCAGGTGAAAAAATTGCGATGGATGGAATCATTATTAAGGGTTCATCTTCCATTAACCAAGCCGCAATCACAGGTGAATCCATGCCTGTTGAAAAGGAAGTAGGTAATGAAGTCTTTGCCGGTACGATTAACCAGCAAGGATCGATTCAAGCAAAAGTAACGAAACGCGTAGAAGATACCACTTTGGCTAAAATTATTCATCTTGTCCAAGAAGCCCAAGGACAAAGAGCAAAAAGCCAAGAATATATTGATCGATTTGCAAAAGTGTATACACCAATCGTTATTGCACTTGCCATTTTAATTACTGTTGTTCCTCCACTGTTCTTTGGAGGAATCTGGGCAGATTGGATTTATAGAGGATTAGCGCTTCTCATTGCTGCATGTCCGTGCGCTCTTGTCATTTCAAGCCCTGTTTCAATTATTTCAGCAATTGGGAACGCGGCTAATAATGGTGTTTTAATTAAGGGTGGTGTATTCCTTGAGGAAGCTGGAGCCATCAAAGCCATTGCTTTCGATAAAACTGGTACACTAACCATTGGTCGTCCTGAAGTGACGAATATCTTACCTATGAACGGGACATCCGAATATGAATTTTTAGCCATTGCCGCAAGCCTAGAGAAACACTCTGAGCACCCGTTGGCAGCTGCAATTGTCCGTAAGGCAGAGCGTGATAAGGTTGTGTTACCTGAAGCAGATGATTTCTCGGCTATTACTGGAAAAGGTGCCAAAGGAAAGGTAAACGGGACTGGCTATTATATTGGAAACCCCCGTCTATTCGCTGAATTAGGCACAAATTTAAGTTTGGTTCAAGATGATATTAAACAATTGCAACAAGAAGGAAAGACCGTCATGATTTTAGGAACAGAGGATAAAATCATTGGGTTGATTGCTGTTGCGGATAAGGTACGTGATTTAAGTAAAGATGCGATTATTCGCTTAAAAGAAGCTGGAATCGAACGTACAATTATGCTGACTGGTGATAATCATGCAACAGCCCAAGCAATCGCTCAAGAAATTGGCGTTGATGAGTTTCATGCAGAGTTACTTCCAGAAGATAAGGTAAAGGCGGTTAAAGCACTTCAGAAGAAGTACGGTAAAATTGCCATGGTTGGTGACGGAATCAATGATGCACCTGCACTTGCTACGTCCAACTTAGGAATTGCAATGGGTGTAGCTGGAACGGATGCTGCACTTGAAACAGCTGATATTGCACTCATGGCCGATGATTTAACAAAACTTCCATATACCGTTCGTCTTAGCCGTGCAACACTTCGGAATATTAAACAAAACATTTGGTTTTCAAATGGAATTAATTTTATAACCATGATCCTCATCGTTCCTGGCTTTGCATCATTACTATTTGTTGCATTAGCCGATGTATTAGCAGCTGTGCTTGTCGTATTAAACGCGATGAGACTAATGAGAATTAATCCACTAAAATAAATGATGGGATATTACAAAAGTAGCCCTGTGTGTACAGAGCTACTTTTCTTTTTAGTGACCTTTACTTCAACAAAAGCAGCTACTAATCCAACTTGGTCAGTAAAAAAGTAATTATGAAATTGATTCAACTAAGTAACTGATAAAAATTTTTAATAACCCAAAAGATAATTACGCCCCAAGTAAGAATGATAAGTGAACCTACCACCCAATTCTTCGGTTTACCATTTTTCAACATTTCTTCAGCTTTAACTTCACATTCTAATATTACTTCACTTGGTATCAACTTTAATGCGAACATTATTCCTAATGGAACAATAATAATATCATCTAAGTAACCAAGTATTGGTATGAAATCAGGTATCAAATCAATTGGACTAACCGCATACGCTACCACACAAGCCGTAAATATTTTAGCATACCAAGATACTCTTTCATCTTTATATGCTAAATAAAGTACAAAGATTAGTTGTTTAATCTTTTCGCCCAAGTCTTTATTTTCCCCATAAGATATTCTCCCATATAAAAATTCAATTGCTTTATCTTTACTTCTAATATAACATGGTTTCTTCAACATTCCTCCTCTGATAAATTATTAGTACATTACTTCACAAAGTCCTCTAAAAATGAAAACCTTTGCGGTACAGATTGAGTCAAATACGACAAAACGATCACCTTAAAAAGTGATCGTCTATAATGAAGTGCATTTTAGTTAGTATTACGCAGCTAATGACTTCTCTTTTTGTTATTGTTCTTTTCAAAATAAGCATCTTTTCTTGAGCAAGGGTATAAATAAAGGACGATGAACTCATGAATAGAAAAAACCTTAACACGAATGTTAAGGTCTTAGGCTACTTATTTGTTTTTAAAAATTCTTCTACTTCCGTTAATGGTAAGGGGGCACTATAAAAATACCCTTGACCGAAACGACAACCATTTTGAATAAGAAAATTAACTTGTTGTTCATTTTCAATACCCTCTGCAATTAATTCAAATTTTAAATTTGTACCCATATCAATCATCGTTTTAACTAAAGATGCTATATTTGAGTTTGTAGAAACTTCATCTACGAATGACTTATCAATCTTGACATAATCAATGGATAATCGATTTAAAACATTTAAAGAAGAATACCCTGTACCAAAATCATCAATAGTCATTTTAACTCCAAGTTCTTTTAGTTGACTAATTAAAGTAGAAGATTCTTTTATGTTTTGCATGATACTCTCTGTTATCTCCAACTCTAGGAACTCTGGTGCCAACTGGTGTTTATTGAGTATTCGTTCTACAACCTTAAAGAAATTCTTATCAAGAAATTGTATAGCGGAAACATTGACAGCTATTCTAAATGGAACAAAACCTTTCTCATACCATAATTTCATTTGTTTACACGCTTCATCAATCACCCATTCCCCAATTTGAACAATCACTCCTGTTTCTTCTGCAATTGGGATAAATTCAAAAGGAGGAACCATACCAAATTCGGGATGGTTCCAACGAATTAAAGCTTCAACGCCTATACATTCTCCTTTATCTAGTTCCATTTGTGGTTGATAATGAAGTACAAACTCACTATTATTTAAAGCATTTCGAAGTCCTTGTTCTAATTTTACTTTTCTATAAAGAATATCTTCTGGTTCATTAAAATAAAATTGATAGTTATTTTTTCCACGTTTTTTAGCCCAATACATAGCAATATCAGCATGTTTAATTAATTTTTCAGAATCATCCCCATCTTGTGGGTATAAACTAATTCCAATGCTTGTTGAAATAAAAAACTCTTCTTTATCTAAAATGAATGGCTGTATAAATGAATCAATAATTCGCTGAGATAGTTCTTTGAGCTGTGATTCTTTAATATCTTCAAGTAAAATAATAAATTCATCTCCACCTTGACGTGCTATCAAATCGCCTTCTCGTACACATTTCACTAATCTTTTTCCCACTTCCTTAAGCAGGACATCTCCTGAGTTATGACCTTTTGTATCATTGATAAATTTAAATCGGTCTAAATCTAAAAACAGAACTGCTACGTTTTTGTTACTTCGTTTACAACGATCTAAAGCTTTTTTTAGTGTCTTAATTAACATATAACGGTTGGGTAAGCCAGTCAGCGTATCATGAAATGCCAAGTATCTAATTTTTTCTTCACTTCTTTGTTCTTCTGTTATATCGTAAGCTACACCGATTAACTTAATCGGTTTTTCATCAGATTCCAAAATAGGATTTCCACGGGCTTCTAACCACCTTGCCTCCCCATCACTTCGGATAAACCTCCATTTACTATGAGCGGGTTTTCCTGATTTTAAATTAGTATAGAATGTTTGAACGATATCAATATCATCTGGATAAGTTCGTGAAATCCAAAGTTCATAATCCTCTTCAAATTCTTTCGCAGAGAACCCAAAGATATTTTCAATTCCTTTTGAAACTGTCACTTTTTGTTCAATTAAATCACTAGACCAAATAAAAGAGTCATCATTTTCAAAAAGACTAACTAATTCTTTATTTCTTTGAGAATATTTTTCTTCAATTATTTTTCGTTCTGTAATATCAATTGTAACTCCTTTTACTTTTTCTACTCTATTTGATGAATCAAGTGAAGGTATTCCTCGAGATTCTAACCACCTAACCTCCCCATCTTTTCTTATAAATTTCCATTCGCATTGATGAATTTCACCTGACAGCAGTTTTTGAATCTTTTCTTCATCATCAGGGAAAGTACGTGAAAATCCAAATTCATAATTTTCTTCAAAATCTTTCGAGGTATATCCTAATACTTTTTGAATACCTTTGGATGTCGTTACCTTTTTATTAATAGAATCATTTATCCAAGTAAAAATGGATGAGTTTTCAAAAATAGTGTCTAATTCTTCGCTCTTTTCAAGTAGTTTTTGAGCATAATATTTAGATTCATCATATTTTGCCCCCAAGATCCAACTTAAAATAGTAGCAAGAGTACCTACAATACCATGTAAAATAGCTTCTTTAGGGTTATTTATATATAATTCATAGGTGATTAATCCTATTGTAATAAAGACAAAAGGAACGGAAAAAAACACCTTTCCTTTAAAGCTCATTTTTTATTTCACCCCTTTTAAAATACTAGTTAAGAAGACGTATACGATTAATAAGCAATCAACAATAAAGGGATAGCTCTCAAATCTAACCGTACCCCTTGATAAATAAAGGGTTATACACGCCCAACACTTAAGTCTGACGACTATTATACAATAATAGGGCACAAATTCTAATATTCTATTCTTAATAAATTAGAAGTGCTTCTTAGTAATAATAGAATGCATTCCTATAATGAAAGCCAGATGGTTTCATATCCCGCCTCAATTCATCAACCTTCCTTCATTGTCCTGCTTTGTTAGCAAAAAAGCGATAGGAGTAGCCGTTACGACAATCCCTGTTATACAGTTCAAGCACCCTTTCGCTTAATTACTTATTATTTGTTTTTTAAAAGATCATATACATAAACATCATCCATCTTAAAATGTCCTGTTTTAGCTTTTCTCATAGTTCAAGCTAATTTTTTCATTACTCTACCTGAAGCTGTGTTCTTAATCATTACTGGAGCCCATATACAATTAAGAAAGTGAACAGTAAGGTAATGGGGACAATGACAATCCGTGTTGATAAAAACCATAATAAAGGGTAGTTAGCCTATTGGATAGATAAAGAGTATTTGGGGAGGAATAAGGCACCAAAGCCTAAAAGAAAATGGTGGAGTTTGGTTTTGAGGAACTTAAATAAAAACTACTACGAAAAGATAAGCTTCGCCATTTTCATTAAGTTTTATATGGACCTTAACCCAATTTCAAGCTATTTTTCAGTATATGAATAAGCTAAAAAAGTAGTTTGTGCAACATCTTCATCGAATTCTTGGGCTCTAGGTGCACCACTTAATTCATAAGGTTTAAAATTAAACGATCTGTTTCTATTACTTCCAACATTAAAAAACATACTTAATTTTATTTGTTGTATTTTACCACTGGGAACCCTAAAAAAGTACTACAACTTTACTAGTACATTCTTTTATAAAGCCCACAAAAATGAAACTATTTATTGCAAGTATTGGTCAAACACGAAAGGCGACCACTTTTAAAGTGATCGCCTTTTTTCATTATTATTTTGGTTACAAGTATCCTTGTACTGTGCAGCTCACTTTAGTACAGCTTCTTATTTTCAAACAAGTCAATCGGCAGTGTATGAACTGACATCGGCTTATTAAAGTAATAGCCTTGCCCTGCGTCGCACTTCTCTCTCTTTAAAAATAGTAGTTCTAATTCACCTTCGATACCTTCCGCAACTACATTCATGTTTAAACTATGTGCCAGAGATATAATTGCGGATGTAATCCTTTTCCCATTTAAATCCCGACTAATGTCATCAATAAAACTTTTATCGATTTTCACTGTGTCAAAAGGATATTGTCGGAGATAGCTTAAAGAAGTATAGCCAGTACCAAAGTCATCAATGGAAATCGATACGCCAATTCCTCTCAGTATCGTTAAACTTTCTTTTATTTCCTCAACATTATCAATTAGAATACTCTCAGTTACTTCGAGTTCAAGCCATTTCGGCTCCATCCCGGTTTTAATCAACAGGTTTTTAACGGTGTCAACAAAGTCATATTGTTGCAGTTGTTTAGTAGAAACATTAACTGCTACTTTAAATGGAGTCATTCCGGAATCCTGCCACTTCTTATTTTGTATGCATGCAGTTTCTAGAACCCAAATCCCAATAGGAATAATTTGCCCACATTCCTCTGCTACACGAATAAAATCATTTGGGGGAACCATTCCAAGCACTGGGTGGTGCCAACGAACCAGCGCTTCCATTGCAATCACTTTTTCACTTTCCAAGTCCATAATCGGCTGATAATACAATTCCAACTCATTGTTTTTAAGTGCAAGGGTTAAATCCCTTTCAATTGTTAATTTATATAAAGTTTCCACTTCCATTTCCTTAGAGTAAATTGTATATTTACTCCGCCTAGATTTCTTTGTTTGGTACATTGCAGTATCCGCATGACGAATTACTTCGGAAACGCTAACATTGATTCCCGTGCTGAATGCAATTCCAATGCTTGCCGACACACTTAACCAATGTCCAGACACATGGAAGGGTTCAGCTAAATGTTGGATGATTCGCTCAACCATAATAATTACTTCCTCTTTAGTAATTTCAGGTACTAGAATGGTGAATTCATCCCCTGCTAATCGGCTTAACGTATCTGTATTCCTTATAGTTTGTTTTAATCTTTCTGCCACCAGCTTTAAAAATTCATCTCCGATATGATGACCCATAGAATCATTTATAAACTTAAACCGATCTAAATCTAGAAAAATAACAGAAAATAATTTCTCGTCTTTCTGTGAAAGATTAATAATTTGCTCTAACCGATCTTCAAATAACTTACGGTTTGGTAATCTGGTAAGCGGGTCATAAAAAGCGAGTTCCTTCATTTTCTCATCGTATATTTTTTTTCTCGTGATGTCCCTTGCTGTTCCATAGGTACCAACAATTTCGCCATTTACCTTCATAGGAAAATGGGTTGTTTCTATATGAATCTTTTGTTTATCTTGTCGGATAAGAACCAACTCTCCACTGCTCGGTTCCCCAACTTTAGCACTTTCAAAATGTTTAATAGCTTCTGGTAAATCCTCCGGTGCAACAAGGGGCATGAAAGGCATTCCCTTCATTTCCTCATTTGAATATCCTGTAAGCAGTTCAGCTGCCGGATTAACATCAATCAAAATTCCGTTTTCATCTATTGAATACATGGCATCTGGACTACTTTCAAAAAGGGATTTGTATTTTTCATTGCTCTCTTGCAGCAGTTGTTGGGCGTTGTATTGTTCCGTTATATCTGTCACACTGCCAAAGAGTACCATCTTATCACCAATGACATCCATAAAGCTTTGAATTTCAGTGTATATTAGCTTCCCTTGTTTATTAATTTTTCGTATACGATATCTCGCTACCTTGTTATCACCTTTTTTTCTGCATTCGATTCTATTTTGAATCGTTGGATAATCTTCAGGATGAATTATTTGTTTAAGAGATACAAGACCTTGTGTTAGTTCTGCTTTTGTATATCCCAAGAGATCCGAATAATAGCTATTAACATATGAAATAGAGCCTTCTTCTAAAATATAAATACCAATAGGCGCTTTTTCTATCAAATTTTCAAACATTACCCGGACAAAATCAGATTCTGTTTGATCGTCTTCTATAAAGGTCCCTAACTGACTAAAAAATTGGCGGAAAATCTGTGAATTTTGTTCTTTATTTTCTATTATCATTAACTCTCTCCTATGACAAATGATTCGTTTATTCCAAGATGTAGTTTAATCATTACGTCTAACTAAATTGCCCAATACCTTCCAAGTATTGTGAAATAGTAGATTATATAGTGTACTCATTTGAATTATTATAGCATGCGTACTTTTATTTTTAATTGGAAAATATTTAAAAAAATCTTAAATACATTCTTTCACACAGTCACCTAAAAATAAAGATATTTATTGCACAGTATTGGTCTACTGAGTAATAAAAATAATGAACCACTTCTTCCACTAACCTGATTTAGTTTTAAGTGTAACACTTCACATACTAAAATTAATTAAAATAAAAAGCGCCACTGATCCCTCAGCTGCTGGCCCAGCAATCGTTTCGCAAAGATGATTTTTTACATATTCATTCACGCATCCCATAATTTAGAAATACTGAAAACCAAGTTAAGGTATCATTCATTAGATAATTTTCTAATCCTATACCTTCGTTATAAATAAACAAAGTGATTAGCTTAAATATTTATCAAGTTGTTGAGGATTAATTCCTATGGTGTTTATCGATTCTTGTTGTATCTCTTCATTACATATTTCACAAATATATCATTTTGTTTTCCCTTCTTTTAATCTTTTATACTAAGTATCTTTCGAATTGATGTCATATTCTTTTCTACATAACATGCAATTTATTTTCATAAATACTTCCTCCTGTATTAAGGATTTGTTCTTTAAAATTCACCGTTTAGTTCATAGTTTTAAGTCTACTACGAATTAAAAAATATGAAGACTTACTTCTTCAGGTAAGGGTTGAAGTTATGGCTCCCGGTTCCTGCTGTTCACAACCTTATAGTATATACTCCCTTTCATTTTCTCCTGCTTCTTCTAATTTTTGTGCCATTCAGTTCATAATCAATCCAAAACACAAAAGCTAATAATAGAGTAATTTCATTCTTTATACAGATCATCTTTTTAGTATAATGACATTAGACTTGTACTATTTATAACAAAAGAGAGGACCTTAAGATAATGAAAAATAATCTCTCCGTTTTAAAAGAAGAAAAGAAATATGCACGCTTTTTAAGCTCTGTATTTATTAGTGGAATTGGTGATTGGTTCCATAGTATCGCTGTGTTTAGCTTGCTTTTGCAGCTTACAAATGCGGGATTGGCATTAGGGTTTACGATGGCACTTAGAGTTTTGCCACACCTTCTTTTTGGTCCACTTGGTGGTACTAGCTGATAGATTTTCACGAAAAAAATATTGGTCATTTGCGATTTGATCCAGGCTCTTGCTGCTATGTCTTTATTTTTCGTTTCAACTGTTGATCACATTTGGATTATATATGTATCTACCTTTGTGTTAATGTCTGCAACAGCCATTCAGTTACCAACCCGTTCTGCATCTATTTCAACGTTAGTAAAAAAAGAAAATCTATTGAAGGCAAATTCCCTTCATTCAGTAGCCTTTGGGATTGTGATGGTGATCGGTTCAATGCTAGGTGGGTTTGTCACAGCTGCCTTTGATTTCAATCTCGCCTTTGTTTTAAATGCTTTAACACTGGTCATCTCAGCATTTATTATGATGACGGTCAAGTTTCCTAGAGCAACCAGCACTGAGGAGAAAGATAAAATGTCGTTTAAGCAGTTCCGGGTGCTTATACCCATCATTAAGGATTCAAGATTGATAAAACTAGTTTTCATTTATTATGTTATATGGGCCATTGGAGGGGGAATTATTAATCTAATCCCAAGTGTTTTTGCATTTGAAGTCTATCAATTAGATAATATTGGTGTTGGTATTTTATATGCATGCTTTGGAATCGGCCAAATACTTGGTGGCTATATTTCTGAGTTTCTATCGAAATGGACCGTACCTGCGATTGCAATCGGATTTCTGTTAGAGGGAGTTGCGTATATCTTTTTTAGTGTTTCACCAAACATTTTTATCGGAGGATTGATGCTCGTTATTGCTTTGGCAGGTGTAACAGTTGGAAATGCCTTTATCGGTACACTTGTCATGGAATATATACCCGAAGAATATTTAGGGCGATTATTTTCAATCATCTACACTGCTGTAAACGTCATTCTTGGAACAACGATGATTGTGGCAGGTATATTGCTCAGTTCCTTGTTACCACAACAAATTGCTATGCTATCTGGATTACTTATAACCATTCCATCTCTGATTATAGGTTATTTTATCTGGAGAACTGAGATCCCACAGACTTCAGTAAAAGAAGGTACTAAAAGTGTTTAGGAAAACGGTTCCAAAGCAAAGCAGAAGGGACAATTTCTTCTATTCCCAAAAAAATAGGGCTGTCGGAAAAGTGGTATTTCAGCCCCAAAACTATAAAAAGAAAAACCCAAGAATGCTGTAAAATCAACAATCCTGGGTATTAGTTTTGGTGAAGTTCACTCTAAAAAGTAATACGGATTAATTTGTGTCCGTGACGGCTGAACAACTCCTGCATACAGCTTCGCAAATTCAATCGCTTCATCTGACGTTAAATCCATCTCACGAATGATTCGTTGGTGCCATTACGATGCCCAGCCTTCGTTCTGCTATGGTTCTTAACTAAAGCAACCATACCTTTAGGTACAATCCTTTTACAGTTTGAATGCACAGTTTCGTTGTACTACACAGTAAATCATTTAAGCACGAGAACCGTCCACTTGCACCTTGGGCATTGTAACTTTAATCATTATAAAACTTCTTAGGGCGGAGGATTTCGACATCCTCGACATAGGTTATGCCTGAGTAGTTTTCGAAATATTTCTTTGCAACCTGATTCATGATGGTTTCGGCTATTGTTTTGGATTTCACAATGACTTCAATTTTAACATTCGCAAAATCATCAACCACCGCAGCTCGATCTGAGGTCGAACGCACATTGCGGCTGCCTTTACCCCCTGCCGCGACAATGGTATAACCGGTCCCACCGTAAGCCTCGATAATCTGGCACACGCCTTTTAAAATCAATTTCTCTGTAATAATCACCACTTTTTCTGCCTTATGAAGAGTCATAACTATTCTTCTCCTTTCCTATAGATTAAAGACCACCTGCGCCAGCGAGATAAAGAGTGGGATGCAAACTGCTATTGCAACGGGCGTTCCCACGCTGGTTGAGGAACCAATATAAGTTGATGGATTGGCGGAAGGAATGCCTCCTCTCAAGGTTGGCGGACCAGATATGTCAGAGCTTGAAGCCGCGATCACAGATAGCAGGATTACACCACCAGGACTAAAACCCACAGTCACATGAGCAATATATCCCAAGCCAAAAGCTATTAATCCATGTATAATAGGCGCGATAAAAGCATAGACCGCATACAAGTGCGCCACTCTTCGTAGCTCATTTATACGAGCAAAGGCTTCCATTCCCATGACCAACATCAACACGGATAAAAACCCGCGGAAGAGCGGCTCATAAAAACTTTCCAGTACACCTTCCGATTTAGTAAGCAAGCCAAGGGCAAGGCCAAGTATAAGCGCTGATAAAGCAGAGCCACGCAAACTTTCTTTGACGATTCCCCAAACATCAACTTTACTATCCTTGCCTCCATTTTGTTTTTTGAGATGAATATTAGCTAGAACAATGGCTAAAATGAGAGCTGGAATGTCCATAAACGGATAAAGCGCCGGAACCCAGGCTTCAAAATAAATTGCCTCTTCTTCCAGTAAAACCATAGCCGCCGCCAGTGTCGAGGCACTCACCGCACCAAATAGTCCGGCAGTTGCAATACCATCTTCTCGTTTAATACCTGGCAAGAGAGAAAAGACAAAGCTTCCTATTAGTACGATTACTACACCAATAATCACAGCTGAAACGGCAGGCAGTAACATGGCGCTCAGATCGGCCCCACGAATTTCGATACCGCCCTGGATCCCGATTTTCATCAAAAGCATGAACACAATAAATTGGTAAATCGCATTCGGTATTTTTAAATTGCTGCCAAGGGCCGCAAGCACCATGCCGCCAATGAGAAATCCAAGTGTCGGGGATTGAAACTGCGCAACAAGGCGCATCAAAAAATCAAATAAAAACTCCATCTTTTTTTGTCTCCTTATTTATAATATTTGAATCTATTTATTGTGAAAACCCTTTTTCACAAAAGGATTACCCCAATAAAAAAACGACAACTTCAAAACTTCAATGACAAATGAATATCATTGAATGCTGGAAATTGTCGGTTTTCTTAAACTAACTTCAATGAAGTTTTTTGAAGAACTACCTTTTTTAAAATCAAAAATAAATTATGATCCCCTTCTAAAAAAAAATCGGTATATCTCTAATCTAAACTACTAGATTATGAAATATACCGATTTACGTTACTCTTTTATTCTTACATTTATAGAAGCTTTTTCATCCAATCAATACAAAAATATTAATAGAATGCTAAAGCCCAAATGATATTAAGAAGTTAAAAATAAACATCTATCGAATATTAAATTATTTATAAGATATACGAACCTAATAAATTTGTCAACACTAGATCCGAATTAAAGCATTTACTATGGATTCCGAAGTGCTCAAATCAACAACAGCCCCTCGGACAAGCTAATGATGTTTCAGGTATCAATGTGTTATCTGGAATGTCACTTGGATATTATGGTGTAGCATTAGGAACGGTTTCAAGACGCGATTTAGGTTTAAAATTTACGCGTATTTTGATGGAAGCTGTTCAATATGCAGAAGATGGAGCTAATATTTTGATTGAACATAACTGGATGGAAAAGCCGCCTTCATCCATAAATAATATTGAAATTGCAAAAAACAAAAAGAAGCAGTGATACATGAGTGGATAAAAATCCGATTGAAAAACTATTATGGTCTGTTGCTTTACCTGGATTTGGGCAGTTTTTAAACGGTAAATATTATAAAGGGACTGTTATGCTGATATTAGAGTTCTTGGTTAACGTTCAAGCGAACTTTAACGAAGTGATTATTTTAAGTTTCAAGGTAATATTCAAAAAGCAATTGATCAAACGGATTATGGCTGGCTAATGTTTTATCCCTGTTTGTATTTTTTTGCGATTTGGGATGCTTTTAAAGATGCAGGTGGAGGAAATAGACAAATACTCTTTTCTACCCTTTGTATTTGCTGCTTACTTCGTGACCATTGGATTGATCTTATCCCAAAAATTCACCTTATTTGGGGTGTTAATTGGTCCAGTTTGGCTCCCTATCTTGTTTGTTATTCCTGGCGTAATATTCGGTTTGGTTATTAGGAAATTCATTATCAACCTTTTGTAATCCCCATTCCTTATTACTAAATATAGGATGGGGATTATTGATTGAAAATCACACATCTGTTTACTTAAATCAAATGTCTCTCTTAAAGTAACCTAACCCTTTAAATGGAACATTTCACATAATCAAATTCATTAATAAAAAAGCCACTGATCCCTCAGCAGCCTTTTATTCTTAAACATATTTCCGCGTCACACTCTTCCCATCATACGTAAACACAACACCCTTATTCTCAATCACCGATTCCATATGAACAGGTCTTCCCCATAGTTGATATAGATATGGCAACACCTTCTCAAGATATTTCAAATCAAGCTCAATGTCCTCATACCAGTGTTTTAAATAAAGTTCACCGGTTTTCATGTAATCCCCATCATTTACAGTGATGTAAGGGAAGCCACCATTCACCCTCATACTCACCAGTTGATCACGCACCTGTTCCCAGCCTTTATCAACAATCTTATAATCACGACCTTGTTTCTGGAACAAATACATATCCTCACGCATGACCAAATCTTTTGTTAAGTAATTACGGATAAATGAAATATCAGACTCCACTTCTCTTACCTCAAACATCTTCTCTCTTCCTGAACCAGGCTTTACACCCCGCTCAATCATCTCAGTTGTTGGATTATCATATCGCTCTTCGATATCTTCAAATATCTTCAGCCCTAAGTAATACGGATTAATTTGTGTACGTGACGGCTGTACAACTCCAGCATTCAACTTTGCGAATTCAATCGCTTCATCTGAAGTTAAGTCCATTTCACGGATGATTCGTTGGTGCCAATAGCTGGCCCAGCCTTCGTTCTGCTAAGGTCTTAACTAAAGCAACCATACATTTAGGTGAAATACAGTTCGAGTGAACAGTTTTTTGTACGCCGCAGTAAAATGAATCTGTTAATTTTATTGGTAAGGGTTGCGTAGCGACTATTGGGCTCAAACTAAACGGACAAAACGTAACCTTTGTCAGAGTTGCTTTAAAATGGTTACGAAAAAATACTGTTTTGATGATAATTAATTCAAGATTTCAAAAAATCATACCCATTTTAAACGTTACCACATACCATATAATAAGGTTTCTACAATGGGAGGCAGTATTATGAATAGACAGCGAGCAAGAATACCAGGAAACTGTCCACAGGGGTTTTTGGGTCGGTATACCGTAAAACCAGGAGACACGTTTTATACCATTGCGCAGATGTTTAGAGTAAGAATAGAAGCACTTGCAGTCAACAATCCCCATATTCCAGATCCTAATGTATTATTCCCCGGAGACATTCTCTGCGTTCCAGGTTTAATCCCTTACCCGTGCTGTACGTCTTTACAGCCCCGAGGGAGGACACCATTCGGTACAGGCGGCGTAGCTTATGTGAATTTTGGTCCAAGAGGAGGTCAGGCTGTAAGCATTATGGTAACCTTACCGCAACCTCAATTTTTCGGTGCTTTTGACAAGTATACAGGTGAACTTATTATTCCCGGGACGGGAAACTTTAGAAACCAGTTATTTGCTACTCCCGAAGACCCACCTACTTGGTCATCACGAATAGAACTTCCTAGCGCTGCAACCGTTACGCCAAACTCGCGTGTGTTAGTACGCCCTACTAATTCGTTGGCCGGCACTTCAGGTACTCCTGTCTTAGAAGGCATAATTCTTCTTGGGAATTGTCAATAATATCAATAGAAGCAAAAGGAGTTGTCCTTGGTCATGTGTGACTGAAAGGAAGCTCCTTCCATTTGTTTTCAAAATGCACCAGGTCTCCGAAAAAAAGCTGGTCCGCCAGCTTTAGGATTAAAACTCACAGAAAGAATTGAAAAAAGGTCAGGCCCACTAACGTATCGCTAATACGCTCATTTCATGAGATATAAATTCCTCAATCTTTGTCCCAGTAAGAATATCCCTTTCTTTTTACATAAAATCCTAATCCTCCTGTGAGGGGACATAAAACCTTCTAAATTCGCTCTAATCAACGCAACACACTCAACGGGGTTTGAGTGGTTATCGCAGACATAAGGATGTAGTAGTGTTTACCTTTTAAAGAAATGTATTTAACGATTTTCACCTTTTTAGAATATCTTTTTCTACTGAATAGTAAGGGGTCTACTACGTATTTCCGACTTGCTTATTGTACATTACTGATTCAATAGTGAAATAAGCGTTTGTTTAAGTGTATTTATTCACAAAATTTTCAACCTAAACCTTTTTAATGCAGCCCTTTAATCAACTCGAACAAGTTATTTTTGTTTACTTAGATACTACCTTTAATTCTTCATCTATAACTTTGGTAGCTTCGTAAATTACACCATCGTCGTAATTCTTTATATCAAAATAACCATTGTAATAATCCCATATTTCTTGATGATTAGAGGAGTATTCCTTAAATCTATCCAGTATTTCATTAAACAAGATAGTTGCTTCCTCTTCTGTTAGGGGTCCTTCAACCATAAGTCTAAACTTAACATCTCTTTTACCATCAAATGCTGATGCTGTTGTTTCTATTTCCTCTAATTGTCTAAAGTAATCTTCAGACTTCCCTATGATTGAACTAATGTCAATGTCAGGCTGTTGACTACAACCAACAATTGAAAATAAAAGAATAATAGCAATAAGGCTTATTTTTCTCATAAATACCTCCATCTACACAATCATCCTTATTCATAAAATAGCACCTTCCCCTTATCGCAACCTTATATTGTTAAGTTAATTCCTTACATAAACTAAATATCCACCTTACGATTTATTCTAATTAAATATTTCATAACCAAAACGACTATTCACTATTTTCACAAACCTGCCCGTTACTTCAACCAAGTTTTCATTTATAAAATGGTCAATAATTCCTTTAAAAATATGTTTTATATTGAGGAGGAATTGAAATTGTTATTATCGAAATCATGGGAAAAGTATCAATCTGATAAAAGTATCGAAGGATTCTCTTCTCATACATTAAAAGCCTACCGCCTTCAAGCAACACTTCTTATAAATTGATTATCTTTTGGAGCAACACAGTAGAAAGGTGTTGCTCTTTTCAATTTTCGCACACTTCAATAAGGTAATTCGTTTCCTTCTTTATCAAAATACTCGTAATTGGTTCGTTCCGTTAAATCAGGTTCTAAACCGTGAAATAAAAATGACTTAATACCTTCCTTATCTATTGTTATCAAGTTAGCCTCTTTACTTCCAAGCATCACTTTATCTACTTCTTTTGAGACAAGCCCTACAATGTAATCATCTTTGCCCGAAGACATTTCAACATTATTTTCATCAAGATTACCGACACCAATTATTTCGTCAAAATGCCAACCATAGTTATTCTTATTTATCTTTCCTACCGCTAAGTAGGTCTTAGGAGTTTGACCTACTTCTGAATAGTAAAAAACATATGCAACATCATCATAGAGCTTAGTATCAATAATTTCCAATACTTCAAGTTTAGGATCTTTAACATTACTTAATGCTTCTTCTGGCGTTAAATATGAATTATTCTTTTTACTGTTCTCTAAATAGAGAAAAGCAGATACCACCATTACTCCTACAACTACAATACCAATTATTATTTTTTTCATCGTCTCCCCCTTCATAGTTAATTACGATTTCTTCCTAAGAAAGTTTCACACCTTCTTAAAGAAACCTGCTTCCATTAACGAAAGAAGCGAATACTCTTGTTAAGCATTCGCCCCCGATAGTTTAAGTGCATCTCTTCACAAAACCATTATACTGTTTAACCTATGGTGAAAAATTATGCATCTTTTTTGTTATACGAAATCTTTATTTTATGTTTTGTATGATCCATTTCAATAAATAAAATATCTGTTGGGAATGGCGACTCCTGAGGAACGTCTTTTACTATGTCGGTTACATTCAAATAAATGGTGTTGTCATTTGTTTCAATAACAATTTCAGTATTTTTCCTTTCTCCTGCTTCTTGACCTAAAGAATAAGCAATAATTCTTTTATTCCCTTGGATAATTTCATGATTCTCAAACTCTCTTAAACGTACAATTTTTTTCTTGTGCTTTTTAAACCAATCTTCTTCTTGAAGTTCTCCGTAAATGTTTTCAGCGTTAAATACCTGAACACTCCCTAACACTTTTGTGTTTTCTGGATGAAATTCTTTTGCATTTTCAGATTTATTTGAACAACCTACAAGTGCTAACAATAACACTGAAAATAATCCTATGATGAAATACTTTCTATATGTCATTAATCCTCCATCTATTAAATTTGACGTTTTTTTAATATAAAAGTTCCATTTAAATCCTTATCCACTAAACTCGATAGCACAAGAAAGCAACTGCTCTTATTGAACACTTGCTAGCTGTTAATTGAATAAGACT
Organism: Litchfieldia alkalitelluris; assembly: GCF_002019645.1. Taxonomy (GTDB): domain Bacteria; phylum Bacillota; class Bacilli; order Bacillales; family Bacillaceae_L; genus Litchfieldia; species Litchfieldia alkalitelluris. The sequence goes on from NZ_KV917374.1 coordinate 4,644,837, forward strand.
TTTCTTGATACTTTGGTTAAAAGGAAACTAATAACTCCAACACCAAAAGAAGTTGCTCCCCAGATAAATTCATAAACACCTTCCATACTATGTGGACTGTCTAAAAAAACTACGAAGAAATATAGCGTAATGATAACAGGGAATATAGAAAATAAATATTTTAGCTTGCGAGTAAACCTACATAATAATAAGTTAAGTATTACAATAATGATCACAGGTAATACTGCGTATGTTAACCAGTACATATTTCCCCTCCCTTTCATTTCTGTCATTGAAGATAAGCTCCCGTTACTTTAAGTACATTTTCTCACAATTTATGTATTGTTCAATAAAACCTCTATACTCATCTGTTAATTCATCTGGCAAATCACTTGTTGGGAAATACTGCAATTCTTCCGACTCGTTATAATCAATCTGCATATCTCCACTTACATCTTTAGTAAAATAAACAGCTGTTACAGAATATAATTCGTCACCATTAGGAACTTTAAGGTAATATTCAGAGCCAGAGAATACATTAAGTAACTTTAAGTTTTCGACTATTAATCCTGTTTCTTCAAATACTTCTCTTTTTGCTACTTCCTCTAAACTTTCTCCTAAATCCATTAAACCACCTGGCAATCCCCAATTTCCATCGTTCCTTTTTTGTAATAATACTTCATTATGTTCATTTAAAATGATAACAACTGAACCTGGTAAAATAATTGGCCTATGCCCAACAAATTGTCTAAGATACTTATAATATTCCATTCCTTACTCCCTTTCGAGACTGGTTTCTAATCAATCAATTAGTTTGTAGTAGTTAGCTTAATATTAGAGTGATAGATAATCATAAACTTTTAGAAATATGGATAATTTCTTTAATTACATAATCAACTTCCTTGCTATCTTTAATTATAAATAAATGGTCTGCTTCTCCTTCTTCAGGATCCGCAACATCTTCTAATTGAGATTCAGCTTGTTGCCTCAAGAGCACTTCCTCAAAATTAGAGTAAGCACCCCTAAATATATTTGTACTACGTTTACTATCAGTAACTCTCTCTTTAAGAATGTCATCAGGAATATCAAAATTAACAAGAATGCTCACAAACTGATTTTTAGTAAACAACTCTTCTAGTAAATTGATTCGACTTTTTCTGCTTCTATTTGAATTACAAACAATAATATGTAAATCAGTATTCTCTATTGCGTAATCAACAATGAAACGAGAAAGAGAGTGTTTAAAAGTATTAGGTCCTTTTTTTGGTTGCAATTTATCATAAAAATTATTTATGAATTCAGCGTGGTTATCTTGATCCATTACAAAAGAGTTATTTAACTCTTGCTCTAATGTTCTAGCGAATGTAGTTTTTCCACTATGTGTTTTACCTACAGTCATAATTACTAATCTTTTCATAATTCCCCCATGTGCATAGCTATTATTAAATTCATTCTACCATTTACCGCACTTCAGTTGTTAAAATATTCTGCCTATTAATTAAAATAATAAGGCCCTAATCATTGTATTAGAGCCTTTCCGTATTGAAGAATCGCTACCTTCACCTTTACTTGAAGAGTGTCTATATAATCATTTTAGTTATTCCTCTTCGATTTGCTGCTCTAAAAGTTTTTCAAATGTTTTTCCTGCTTTAAGTTCATAAATTCCCAGATATTCAGCTTCAGGAGAAAGAAAGTAAATCTTTTCCTCTCTCGTTTTTATAGGATGATATGGAGCCATAACCGTTTTTTTATCTGGAATCCGGACTGCACCTTGAGTCTCTCCCTTTTTATTTATGATATACACATGAAATTCTCCTTTTATTGGTCCTTCATTAGTGGCAATCTCTCCCTTTGTAAACACTATTTGATTATTAGTAACAGAGTGAATTGTAATTCCACCAAAGGAGTGTTCAAACGGGATTGTTATCTCATTCTCGGTTTTTTCATTCACTAAGCGAATTTTCCCTTCGTTGTCATTAACTCTTAACGCTTTATGAGGTTGATTTTCCTCCTTGATTCGAACACCAGTCTTTAAACTAATCAACACTGTATTATTCTGGTTAACAGTTACCCCGTGCCCTTCAGGGAAACCTAATCCAGTTGGGATTTTAATAGCATCGGAAACATTATGTGTATCCACTAGTTCTCCTGATTGGGAATATTGGTAAACAAGTCTTGATTCTGAATCTAATACATATATTTCATTATTTTCCGTAATTATAATGTCAGTTAAATCCCAAGCATCATTGATAGGAATGGTTCTTTGTTTACCATTACCTGTAATCAAAACCTTGTCATTAACGTTATCTAAGATATAAAAAGTCCCGTCTTTTACATCAAAGCTTGTTGCACTCGAACCAATAGCTCCCTCACCTCCATGTGAAGTAAATCCAATTTGATTTTCTCCTTCTCCATACTCAATTTTCATTTTCAATTCTACATTGGAGTGCTCCAAAATTGAAAATGTATTTTCATCTGGTTTCTCTACATTCTCGGATTGATAATTCGAAATTAGAGATAAAGAAAGGATGACTGATAACAGAATTGCTAAACCTGATGCAAGAATAGGTTTATATAAATAATAGATTGGTTTTTTATTTTTCTGTGTAGATATTTTTGCTTGTAATTCATGGACAACCAGACCATGCTGTAATATGGGTTGCATATATAGTTCCAGATAAAATAATTGTTAATGTGGTTAATAATCCACCTAACATTATAATTCCACCAATTATGGTTCTTTTCATAAATTTACTCCCCCTATTTTCAATATTTCTTATTCAACATTCCTGATCCGTTAGTTTAAGTGTAACATTTCACATAATCAGATTCATTAATAAAAAAAAGCCACTGATCCCTCAGCAGCTCCCCATCATTAAACATATTTCCATGTCACACTCTTCCCATCATACGTAAACACTACACTTTTATTCTCAATCACCGATTCCATATGAACAGGTCTTCCCAAAGTTGATGCAAATATGGTAATACTTTTTCAAGATACTTCAAATCTAATTCAATATCTTATCTTCATACCAATGCTTAAGATAAAGTTCTCCTGTTTTCGATTGCATAATATGCAGTATATTTTGGCTCAACGCTACATTATTTATTATCTTGTAACTTTAGAAATAAATTTGTAATTCCCCTTGATATTACAAAAAATAGAACATAGAAAAAAAATAAATAAAAATAATTTATTCCTTTAAACATTCTAAATAATTCATGCATTACTAGTATTGGCTTAAGAATAAAAGCAAAAAATGCAGAGAGTATTGTTGAATATAAATAGAAGTTCTTATTGTTTTTTAGTACCCATTGGTATAAAAGCATATATGCAATCGGCACAAAAGATGCATCTAAAGCAAAACTTGGAAGAACAGGTAGTATCTCATAAGGATAATCCCATAAACCCATTCTAATTCCTGCCGAATTTGTGTATGCAAACCATATATGATAATTTAGTCCATAAAATCCTAAAAGTAATGCATATTTCCTTTCGATATTAAATAATAAAATCACTAATGGCACGATTAACATAAAAACTACTACCCAAAATTTAACATCATCAAAGCTTGAATATTCTTTCCAATAATCTATATGCAACCTTGAAAGTTCCTCGGCTGTAGCTCTTATCTTATGAAGTAACTCTTCTTGTTTTTCATTCACTTCCTACACACCTATTCCTTCACATAAATGATATTTAGCAATTATTTCATTTCTAAATTAGAGTTGGAACAAGGATATTTTCTCCGTAATTTATCTGGATTATGTAAAGATTACTGATGATAGAGGTACCAGTTTATTTAGGATAACACTTCCTTCAATAGAATGGATGGACAGGTTCCAAGGAGAGTATATGGAAAATACCTTTACTGGTTCAGCTTCCTTCAGAAAAGTAAGAAGTTAGCTGAAAAAGAGCAGATATACCAAATGCTCCTCAATGCTTGCCAAAATCCAAATAGTATTACCGTCTATTTTATTCGTGAGGTATAAAAAACAGCCATTCCTATATGGAACGACTGTATTTCTTACTCCCGTTAGAGCCCCCCTTTAATGGAGCATCTTCTTTTACTCTGAAACATCTACTTCTAATGAATAAGGGATAAATAGATATGTGTATTTAATAGCTATCCTTTCAGGTACTTCGTTCCCGAAAGCACGTAAACCATAGTGTTTTATAATTTGTCTGTCATCCATTTCGTATAGTCTGTTTTGTTCGTCGAGTGGTAACGCAGGTTGAATTTCCAATTCGTTAATTTTATGAAAAGTAATATATGGGTCTTCATCAAGACCTCCACCCGCTACCATATGATTTGTTCTACTTACTACTGATCCCTCAGCAGCCTTTTCATTCCTACATATATTTCCGTGTCACACTCTTCCCATCATACGTAAACACAACACCCTTATTCTCAATCACTGATTCCATATGAACAGGTCTTCCCCAAAGCTGATGAAGATATGGCAACACTTTCTCAAGATACTTCAAATCAAGCTCAATGTCCTCATACCAGTGTTTTAAATAAAGTTCACCTGTCTTCATGTAATCCCCATCATTAACAGTGATATATGGGAATCCACCGTTCACTCTCATACTCACTAACTGATCACGCACCTGCTCCCAGCCTTTATCAACAATTTTATAATCACGGCCTTGTTTCTGGAACAAATACATATCCTCACGCATGACCAAATCTTTTGTTAAGTAATTACGGATAAAGGAAATATCAGACTCGACTTCACGAACCTCAAACATCTTCTCTCTTCCTGAACCAGGCTTTACTCCCCGCTCAATCATCTCAGGTGTTGGATTATCATATCGCTCTTCGATGTCTTCAAAGATTTTCAACCCTAAGTAATACGGATTAATTTGTGTACGCGATGGCTGAACAACTCCAGCATTCAACTTTGCGAATTCAATCGCTTCATCTGAAGTTAAGTCCATTTCACGAATGATTCGTTGGTGCCAATACGAAGCCCAGCCATCGTTTCGCAAAGATGTTCTTTTTACATGCTTCTTCATGCACCCTATAATTGAGAATACTCAAAACCAATTAAGGTATCATTTATTAAATAATTTCCTACTGAACAGTATATTTGTATTGCGCAACAAATGACTTATTTATTCCAACTTTCTTATTAACATAAAAAACTCGTTTAATTGAATAAATTTAAAAATCCTTTTATCATTTGTATTCTCCCATAAATCCTATCTATAGAGGTTGAGACATCCTTGCATCACCTACATAAAAAGAAGTTCATCTTTTTTTTGGGGTAAAAATCATTAATCCTATTGTCTTATTCGTGAGCAGCACATTAGAACTAGCTAATAGTTTTCTAGTTTCTAGGATATAAATAGCATATTTTAATTTCTGCTTCAATTCTTAGAAGGCTTTTCAATATTATCTCTCTTTAATATTGCTTTCCTAACAGCATGAGGTATTTTTGAATATTGCTCGTCTATTTTTTGTTTTTTACCAATTAAGTCATCAACTATATAATTTATAAGATCGAATAAAAATATAACAGAGTCTTTATCTTCTTCTATATTTATTTCACCAGTATGTACACTTTGATTACCATAGTATCTTAATATATCTAATCCCTTTTTTGTATGTTCATCAATGTTTTCAGTTGCTAATTGTCCTATCATTTGATTTAGGGTTTTTTTATTTTCATTTAAAATACTACGAAGAATCATTTCTAATGATAATCTCAAGAGAGCCGATGAAGAACGAGGCGAAGCATCGAATATTAGCCTAGCTTCTTCAAAAATATCTGCAGCATCTTTCGGCATATATTTAGATGACTTAGGTAGTGTAATTTCATTTGGATATAGTCGAATCCCACTTTTCCAAATTATATATCCAGTACACCCAGCACAAATACTAAAGCTTAATTCAGACAACATTTTATAATTAATTGTCCCATTAAATTTTGTTATTAATGGGATACCCTTTAAGGCTATTGAAGCACCTATCTTTACACTATCTATTTTATTTTCCTTATCTAATTTATCTTTAAAATGAAACCAGTTCTGTTTTTCATCTCCATTACAGTATGGGCAGGTAAAAATTTCTCGTTTAAATATTGTTTTGATTGCTGACACAATAACACTCCTAATGTTTTAATTAAAGAATAAATCATTAAAAGTTTTTTGAAAACAACTAAATATCAGTTTTTGGAATTACTTATGGATTTAAGTCATAGGTCTACTACACAGTAAATTATGACGGTTTTTCTATTTCACATTACTAGCCGTTTAAGTGTATTCCTTCACTAAGTCCTCTTAATTTGAAGACCTTCGCTGAGCAGGAGGAGTCTACTATAAGCAAATTCATTTTCTTATTCGCATTTATCCCTACATTACTTTAATTGTAATAATTACAAACACTCTAAATAATATAGAAATCCCCTGATCCCTCACCAGCACCTCCACTTACCATATATTACTTCACGTAATCTTTCATCTAAAGTAAACACAACACCCTTATTCTCAATCACCAATTCCATATATACCGGTGAACCTTAAGGTGATAGATAAAGGCAACACTCTTATGGTTTTCAGATTTATAATGAACAGATAAGCCACATGTTTAAAGTATCATCAAAATGATTCGATCCAGACAATGCAAATAATTAATCTAAGTCCTATGGTAACTAGTTTGTTAGAACAATCTGACTATAAAATATAGTGCAATAATTGTATATATTTGTTAAAATTTTGTCAAAAGGGAGTGAGTCCAATGGTCAATTTCAAATTTGATGATGACGATTTCGAAAAAGCATATGAAGAAGAAATAAACAAAGTTAATGAACAACTAAAAAAAGAAATAGTTTTTGCAATGATTGGTGATGTGAATACTGGAAAGTCCTCTACGATTAATCGATTAATGGGTGAGGAAGTTGCTTCAGTTGGAGCAGAACCTGGGGAAACTGTCATTGTAGATAAATACAAATATAAAGATAAAATAATATATGCAGATACTCCAGGATTGGATGATATCAATAATAAGAATTCAGAGGAAACAATAAAATTCTTTAAAGAAGCAGACATAATTTTATTCTTCCTAAATGCTGCTGGCACCGTTTTTTCTGAAGGTGAAAAGAAATACTTTGATAATATCAGTAAAATAAACAAAAGAATAATATTTGTTTTGAACAAAATAGATGCCGCTGAGGGTATTCCTAATCTCGTAAAATATGTACAAGATAAAACAAATTATAGCTATAAAGTAGCACCGATTTCTTCAAAAACTGGTGAAAACATTGAAATGTTAAGAAACGCAATCTTAGATATTCTTAAGGAAGAAAACAAAGATATTCTATTTGCCAGGCAGCTCAAAGAAAAGTCTCTAACTGCAAACAAGTGGATTCTAGCTGCTGCAACCTCAGCCACTGCAGTTGGGGCATATCACCAATACCTGGGTCCGATATTATTCCAATAACAGGTATACAGGTTAGTCTTATGGTAAAATTAGCAGCCCTATATGAAAAACCTCTAACTAAAGATAGGGCAAAAGAGTTAGCAATCGCAACGTTTGCTGGAAATATAGGTAAAAGTTTATTTAGACAAGCAGTAAAATTAATACCAGGTGCTGGTTCAATTGCTGGTGCTGGTATAGCTGGAAGTATGACACTTGGTCTAGGATATGCTATAAAGTATGCTTATGAAAATAATATTGAGCTTAATGCAGACATTCTAAAAACTCTTTCTAAATCTTTTATGAAAGAGAGTACAATAGTTTAATAAAAAAGCTAACTAGTTAGCTTTTATAAAAACACACCATGAAATGGAGCTAAAAATAGCTCCATTTTATATTTCTGTATTGCAGGAATAGTGGTTCAGTAAATTTGAAACGGAGGCAATTCTATGCCATATCACTTTGGAGTAAAGGTACTTGAAGGTAAACACGGTTTGAAGTTAACCCGAGATAAATACGCAATCGTTAGCAATAAAAATTCTTTAGTACGTTTTTCTAGGGATATTTATGCCGATGAGGAAGGCAAAACATATACGATTGAATGGTGCGAAAAACAGCTTAAGGACAGTTTGAAAAATTATGACTTAAACATGGAATTTTTCTCTTTGTTAAATCATAGTGAATTTTGTAGAGAGATAGAAGGGTTTCTTGAGAAAAATAGACGATTCACTGAGGTACATAGCCTTAATTTATATGATGGAAAACCTGGATATTACATGATGGTCCTCGATGAATATTCACAAGTTTATATTGGCACAACAAATGATATTAAAAGACGTATTAGACAACATTGGTCAAAAAGCAAACCCTTTGATCGGCTTCTGTTTCCAATGGGTAACGTGAATTCCTCAATACTTTCAATTGAAAGTTTTCGTGCTCTTGATACTACACGAATTTATGTGTATGAGACTAATAAAACGTTTAGTAGTGAAGACAAATATATAAATCAACTTCCGGCAAAGTTTATGTGTAATAGGATGGCTGGCGGAAAAATTACTGGTGGTTTACCCCAAGCAATAGCAATGATGAAAAAGCGAAATTTGACTTAATTGTCCCAGTAGAGTTCACTCGACTGGGAGTTTTAACTAATTGTTAAGGATTATTTTTCCGTAGTGCTATTGTTTTGCTGCACTTTATCTTTGTATTTGGACAAATTATTCGGAAAACCTATTATTGAAAAATATAAAGACATCCCAATGAGATGCCTCTAAATTACAACCTTATTTAAATGCTTTTTTTAATTTGTTTGCTGCGTATTCTTGACCAGCCTCTTCAAAGAACTTAACCCAATTGCTAAAGTTAGTATTCTTATTTACAAACAGATCTAATTCTTTATTTACTAATGATTGTAGGTCTCTAGTTTCTTCAGTAATCTGATAAGGACTTTGTGAGTGGAATTCTTCAAAGGATGAAAATTTAGTATTTCGCTTCATAAAGTCATCATTGAAAATTGCAACCAGCCTTACTTCTCCATCAAGTTCTTTCTTGACTTGTTTTTCAATATTCTTTAATTGCTTTTCTAAACTATCCAACCCTTTAATTTCAAACTTCATAACAACCACTCCTTCAATGTTATGAGTCTATTATATTACAAACATTTGTTCTTTCACAACATAATAGCTTTCAAATTAATGAGAGCTATTATTAAAAAGAATTCTTTTATCATAGGATTATATGGTTAATCATTCCAAAAAACAGTTATAATGATTGATAAAAGAGGAGTGGTACAAGTGTCTAATGATAAAAAGACAGTAGATTTTGTTAAGTATAAAGAAAATAAAAACTTCTGGGATAATGAACTTAAAAAAATTCAACTAGACATAAAAGAAAAGGAAAAAGACCCATTAGTAAAAAATAATAGACAAAATATCAAAGAATTTGTTTGTCATGAATTAGTTTCTTTTAGTGTAGAAAGAAATAAGATAACTTTATATTTTGCAGGCGACTCCGACTATGATACGTTGGAAGTAACTGCTGATTTAGATGGTAATTTAGTAACTGAAATAAAGAGTCCATCTGTCTAAAACTTGTATTTTTAACATGAAATCTGATTACTTATCACCCGAAAAACACCACACAAGTTTTTGTATTTTATCCTTGGATAGGAGTAGTCACGATGATGAGGTAAGGTAAGGTAATCTACTTACTCACTGACTTTATTTACAAATGACTCCAACTCATAATTATTCTCGTCCCATGCTCTCATAATTTTGGTTTCATATTGAATAAAGCTTATATTCTCTTTTGGTACAGTTACTTTGTCATTCGAATTAATGTGTGGTTCAAGCCCGATAAGTAGATTATCTCCATAAGTAATCCTATAAAAATAATAGTTATTGAAAGTTGTCCCATCTTTTAATCTAATTGTTACTTTAATCTCTTCTCTAACTAATAGATTTATTATGTGTCTCCCAACCACATTAACGATAAAAAAGATGAATACTAAAATGATGAGAATTGATAAATAATGCCCTAATAATTCTCCATCTGTCATTTCACCTTTAAACTCATCCCAATCACCAGACTTGTAAATAATAGGGTAATACCTTATTAGATTACTAATAAAATATATGGCGGATAGTACATAAGAGTATATTATTAATGAGATAAAGGTTAAAAATAATGTTCTATTTAACTTCTTATATATATTGCCAAACACTTGATATATGTAATACCTAAACCTTCTATTCAATAAAAGTAAACAAACTGCAATCCCAATAATAAGATAAAGATTAATTATAATTTCAAATACTATATGTAATGGTTCTTTAAGACATAAGGCGACTGAATAAACAATGAAGATGCAGCACATTACACTAAAAGTTGAAATGTTTCCTAAAATTAAAAATTCCCTCTTTATTAATAATTTTTCTACGTTTGTGGAGCTTCTAAAGACCACGTAATAAATTATCATAAAAAAAATAAGTATACTGACCATCATAAATCCAGGTGTCTTAGATAATAAGTTAATAATCACTTTATTTTCTCTTTCTTTAAAAACTGCAATCACTCACAATGATAAAAATAGCACCCTAAAATGGGTGCTATTTTCTTGTTGTGAGTTAACTACGGATAAAATTGTCCTCTTTTATCGTATTAACTATCTCATTCACGATTTCTTTTTTCCTTTTTACCCAATCTTGTGACCATATTCGATATATTCTCCATCCTAATGATTCAAGAATGCCTTGTCTTAATCTATCCCTGTCACGAGCCGTTTTTGATGAGTGATAAGTTGCGCCGTCACATTCAATGCCTAGTAAATACTTCCCAGGTTTATCTGGGTCAATAACTGCCAAATCAATTCGATATCCAGAACAACCTACCTGTTTCCTAAGTGTTAACCCCTTCTTTTCTAGAGAATCATATACGTCTTGTTCAAATGGACTATCAAAATCAGCCTCTATGTCAACATCTGTTGCAATAGCAAATTCACCATTTTTTTGGGCAAATGCTAAGTACGCTTTTAAAAGCTTTGGTCCTCGTTTATTTAGCTTTACATCATCTAAGTCAACATCTTTTATACTTGAAACCACTTTAATTTCTTTTTTTGCACGTGATACCACAACATTCAATCTTCTTTCGCCACCCTCTTTATTAAGTGGTCCAAAATTGTAATAGATTTTTCCTGTTGCATCTTTTCCATATCCCACACTTATTATAATCGTATCCCTCTCATCACCTTGAACGTTTTCTAAATTTTTTACGAAGAATGACTCAAAATGACTCTCACTGAAGAAGTGTTCGTATTCAGGATTTTCTCTCCTTAGATAGTCGACCTGCTCACGGATTGCCTCCTGCTGCGCCTCACTAAATGCAATTACTCCTAGAGACCGTTCTGGACTTCTTTCTATATGTTCAAACACTAATTTAGCAACTCTTTCAGCTTCTTTTAGATTTCTCTTCGACCCACCTCGGTCATAAACTCCATCCTCTACAAAAACATGGGATATACCATCATGTTCACCATGAATAGAATTTGGGAATGTGTAAAGTTCATTGTTGTATATTTCCTTGTTTGAAAAAGCTATCAGAGATTCCTGTTTACTACGATAATGCCATTTTAAAGATATTTCTGGCATGAACTGTAAAGATTCATCTAATATACTTTCAAAGTCTTCGTAGATATCTTCATCTTCCTCATCCATGAATTCTTCATCTACTTCAATTTGCTGATTAAAAAAAGAAGTTGGTGGTAACTGTTTATCATCTCCTGCAATAATAAGTTGTTTTCCTCTTATTATTGAACCAATAGCATCCTCTGGCCTAATTTGAGATGCTTCATCAAAGATTATTACATCAAAACTTAGTATAGACGGATCGATGAATTGACTAACCGATAACGGGCTCATCATCATACATGGTTTTAGTGACAATAATAACTCTGGTATTGTTCCAAAAAGTTTACGAATTGGTTTATGTCTCTTTTGTTTCTGAATTTCTCTTTTTAATAGTGCTATCTCGGAACTTCTAAATGTATTCCTTTCTATATATTCTTCTTTTACTTTAGTAAGAATTTCATGAAGCCTTGCACTATTATTATCAATATGCGTTTCGTCTAATTCTTTAAATTCTTCTACGAGCTTTTTATGCTGGTCAATTCTAAATTTTCTTAAAGGTGGATGCTGTCTATACACATCATCTAACCATAATTTATAATATCTCTTCATAAAAATATCAACAAATGAATTATCTATTGAATCTCTATTGCTAGAAATCTTTTTTACAAAGTCTTGTAACCCAAGATTATTCACATCCATCAATGATTCTTGGAAAGTTAGCCACTCCTGAAGACTAGAAGTTTGGTTAGACAACACATCTAGTGAACTAGCCACCACTTTAATATTTTCATGAAATATTGATTTACCATTAAACTTCCCTTCATTTGCGTTAAATATTGTTAAGTAATATTCTAGAAGGTCTTCTAGCTTATTTCTCTTATATTGCACATCTGTACAAATAGATAAAAATCTTGCAAGTTTATCATCATTATTGATTACTTCAACAAATGATTTTGGAAACCAACCTTCAAAATTAGCTTCAGCTTTTATCGTCCAATCAATAGCCTCTTTTATTCCAGTCCAATCGGTGTTATGTTCTTTGTACAAATCACCATAATACAAAGTAAAATCCTTCGTTGAATTTTCAATTTCCTTTGAAACACTTTTTATTTTTTCTAAATTTAATTGTAAATTCTCTAGAACCTCAACAGAGAGTAAATCCGATTTATTCTTTTGTAATTTACTAAATTCGTACTTTGCTTTAAGTAATGAACTTGTGATATTACCTATATATCTAATACGTTCCTTTTGTCCGACTAAATCTGTTAACTGATTTATATCATTAAGCTTTGAAAATGCATTATATTTTAAATAGTACAGGATTCCACTAATTTGGTCGTAAAGAACTTTATATTTTTCAACCAAATTTCTAAAAGCTTCAATTGTATGAGTGTTAAGATCCAGAATAAAAGGTAATAATTCTTCTTTCATATTAGAACTATCCAAATAAATGTCCAATGCACACATACTTTCAAAATTAGCTTGTATTTGATCCCAATCTGTATTTTCTCCAGCATATCCTTTACCTAAGAAACTGGTGATGAACTCTTCTTTCTCTTCAATTTGCTTTTTAAATTCCTTGTACTTTTTTACGTTGCGTAGTTCTCTTATTGTCTGAGCATACGGTAACTTTGTCTTTTGGTGTAAATAAGAGTTTACTAGGCTTTTATCCGCTCTATAATCTTTATTCATAAATCTAAAGAATGTTGAATATTTCTTTACATATCGTTCTATAAGACTATCGATATCTTCTTCAATTATTCCTATGTCGAATATTTGACAAACTTTATTTCGTTCATTAATTAATAATCCAAAATGATCCTTGGTATCCATTAATACTTTTTTTACCGTCTCTTTTTGGTCTAATCTAAACCAATTTTCGGTTGGCTTTGGGTCATTTTTTATATAGTTTAAGACCTTTTCGAGTCTTATATTCTCTTCTGAACTAAGTGTATTAATTTTAAAAGCCATTAACGAAAAAAATTCATCCACAAAACTATCGTATTCTTTATATAAAATATTAGCCTTCTCAATGTTTGTTTTAATTGACTCATCGGAAAATAACTTATTTATAAAATCTGAGTAATTGTCCACATAAGGTGATATCTCATTTTGATAATCTGAAGTGATAACTTTTAAAATACAGTCAATATCTGTTTCCAATACCTCATCATTAAACTTAGACAAAATTTCCTTTTTTACATTTTGGTAAGTTGAAAAATAAATGGAATGTTTTTCAACATTTTCGTTAGCATTTCTAAGAATTTCTTTTCCATTAGTACCGAACCATGTATCAGAAGCAATTGGTTTATTTCTTATCGATTCTGCTAAATCAGTTAAATGATCCAAATCACCTAGGGTTAGCTCCCATTTAAATTCCACCATTTCTGTTGCTTGTTTGAGATCTGTGTAAAGTTCAGCAAGTCTTTTAGCAAACATCTTAAAATTGGAAGAAATATTTGCTTCTAATTCAAAGCTTGTTTCTTGTACACGAACAGCTTTCCAAAAATGCGAATCCTCATTACCTAACAAACTTTTAACCTCTTCTAACCTTTTTAATTTCTTTTTTATGTCATTTATTTTATTAGTTGTATAATGTTCAACATCATTTAAGTCAAAAAGAAGTTCTTCCACTGTATCCAAATTTGCTAGCTTACCATGTATTTTTTGTGGTGTTTCATTAAGTGGTGCGATTTTTTTATGTAGAACCTTTACATATTCGTTTAAGCTCCGTTTTATTTCGTCAAATTCTGAATAAGATTGGTACAAATAGTACGGTGAGGTTTTCTGATCTAACGAGTTTTTCAAATCTGCCAGTACAGTTTTCTTATTTGAATTATGACTATGTAAATCCAATATATAATCAGAAAGACCTTTATCCGCTAATCTCTTCTTAACAACATCTAGTGCTGCTTTTTTCTCACTAACAAATAGCACATTCTTCCCTTGAGAAAGTGACTCAGCAATAATATTAGTAATTGTTTGGCTCTTTCCTGTCCCAGGAGGACCTTGCATTACAAAACTCACACCTCTTTTGGCTGCAATTATTGCTTCTTGTTGACTAGAGTCAGCATCTAATATCTGAAAAGATTCTTCGGAGCTTGCTGTTTGATCATAATCATATATATTAATGGCTTCATCCCTATTACATATGTCTTTTTCTTGTTTAATACCTGCATATTCTTTCACGAACCTATTATCTTTAACTTTTTCTAGATAAAGCTCAAAATCCTTATACATAACTAATTTACTAAAAGAAAATAAGCCAATGTAACTTTCTTTTGTTACTTTCCAAGTGTTCTCTACTTTTAACTCAGCCTCATAATAATTTATTATCTCTTCGAAAGATTCAAATTCAAGATTATCTAATGGTGATAAATTTATGCCGAAGTCTAATTTTAATTTTTGCTCTAGCACTGGATTTAATATAATATCATCATCTAATTTTCCTAAGTAATAAGGTTCTCTCGCTGATACTCTGGAAAGAGTAATGGGTATTAATAAAATCGGGGAACGTAGAACATCTTTACTGTAATCCACTTCTGTCCAGTTTAGAAAACCACATGCTAAATAAAGTGTATTTATACCTTTTTCATCTAATGAAGATTTACCTTTTAGCCTTATATCATTAAGCTGTTTTTCTAACTTTTGACTTATTTTAATTAAACTTCTATTATAAATATCTTTTACTTCTTTTTCAGAAAATTCCCCCTTACTTGTTGCTTCTATTGTTAATTTTTCTGCGTCCTTAGCTATATTAACTATCGTATTTACTCTAATTGCTTTATCGTTTAACAAAAGACTAAATACTTCCTCAATTTCATGATCAATTTGTAAAGTCGATTTATTTGTCTTAAAGTTTAGTAATCTATTCCGCTTTGTAAAATCAAGAAGCCGCGCCTTCCATTGTTCAACTTTTTTATCTAACTTGATCTCTCCCACAAAAGAACATCCCCCTTTCTAACTACACACATTTCCACTTTTTACATAATTATAACTTTTTTACAATTTTCTAACAATAAAGTAAGACTATTTAACTAATCATACATAAAAAGAACTTAGTACACTACTAAGTTCTTTTATTCGAGAAATTCCTATATATGACTTCATAAGTTGAACTTTATTCTTTTTTATTTTATTTCTGCGATATCATAAATTCAAAAGTTAATTCAAATTCTCATTCAAGTTGACATTAATACTAAGAGACTCTTTAAACATATTCGGCATAAAGCTCTACATATGCATCCAAATATGACTGGTAGTTTTCTCTTGGTTCTCCCATTAGAACTAAACTTACATTTTTATCTTTAGCTCCTGCTTGATGAATAAAAATTCCATCTTTATCTATATATTCGACTATCGCTGTTTTGGTACTATACCCTTTACTTATTTGAACATTTGTACCTACTGTAATCATTCCGCTAATTATTTCCACAAATAACACAGCGTTGCCTTGGTAACCAAAAACATCTATTACTCTCCCTTGAAAATCATTAATAATATCTTCATCTACTACAAAGTTATTCTGAACTACTACTTTTAATTTCTCCAGCTTATTTACCATATGTGGGTAATTTTCTCTTACACTAATAATGTACTGTTCAATCACATCTAGAATTTCATCTTTGTAAATCATTAAAATTTTAGAATAATTTATTTCATTCCCAAGTTGAGTGGATTCATTTAAATATTCGTATAATATAACCTTATCCTCATTTTCAATTCCATGTTCACTAATATATTCAAAGTATCTATCCCAACATTTCCTAGCATTGTCTAAGCTAAATAAATCAGATGGTGTTTTTGTAAACAAAAATGCTAAATCAGCATTACTTTTGATTTCTCCATGCTTAATAGCTTCTTTATAAAATTGCAATGCTTTCTTTTCATTAGATTTTACTCCTTTACCATACTCAAACATTTTCCCTAGACGGCGATAAGCTTTGTAGTAACCTAACTTAGCTGCTTTATCAAACAACGTAATAGCCTCTTCAAAGTCTTTGATTCTATCACCAAATCCATAATAATAATCCTCTGCTTCGTTATATAAATCCTCGCCTATTTCACTTATATTTTTAATGTCAGATTTCATATAATTATTGTTTTCGGGGTTATACTCTCCTTCTGATTGTTTGAGAGTTTGTATTAACTTTATAGCTTTATTTGGAGACATTTCAAAAAACTCTCGACTTGCCGATAGCCTGTAATCTTCCAACGCTAGGTGGACCTGATCCTCAGCCATATAACAATCATTAAAATATTCCATATAGACTAAAATAAAAGGAGTTGGCACTCCCGTTGCTTGAGATAATTCTTCAACCCTTTCTTCAGGATTTTTAGAAGTTCTACCTATTTTTATTAGACCTTTCATTGAATAATTTAATAAAACGTAAATATAACCACTCTTATTTCCCACTGAATTCCCCCCTATACCTATAAAAATCGTTAAAAAACACTGACATCAATTCAATTGTTATTTCCACCCTTTTAAAGAATTCTAACAGAAGGTTTAAATACCTAACCATAACCACTCCAGTATTAAAGTGATTAAAAGAATCCAATAATGCCTCATTTACACCATTGGTTTTACTAGTTACATCTTTAAATTCTTTATTAAATAAAATACTTAATCGTCATAATCAATGCCCTTATTATTATTAGAGTATTTAAATGTACCAGAGGCATTAAAAAGCGTGGAGCTTCTTGAAGCGCTTTTACCTTTTGGAGCCATATGTACTTTTTTAAAACTGTTTTTTGCTCTAAAATTATTATATGCTTTAGCCTTTTTTTCTTTTTTTGATAATTTTTTCTTAGAACGTTCCCCTTTAGGCGATTCAATACTCGGCATTTGCATTACATCAACTTTTAAATTTTGGACCAATATCATAAGTTGATATATTCGATTTTTTATTGTACACTGTTGAATTTTTTTATGTTGATTGTAAAGATTATCATAAATAGTATCTAAATCTATAATTAGTTCAGCTCTATCTCCATTCACTGACATCACTCCTTTTTTAAAAAAATCAAGTAATCACATTAATACTATTCGTTATAAAGAACGTTTATCCTGCAGGGTTTATTATCCAAATTATCATTCATCAAAAATCTTATGCTTTATTAGTGCTACTCACATCTTTTTAAAGTCAATTACTTTTCTTAATAAGGGCCACTGATCCTCAGCGGCTACCCAGCATAAGTTAATACACCCCCCCTTGTTCTCAATCATTGATTCCAGATGAACAGGTCTAGGTCTTGCTGATACAATCTAAGGTAAAACTTTTCTCCCTGGTCCCTAGTGGGAACCTTAACCCCGCTCTTTCATTTCTTCTGTAGGACTATCTAACGATACTTAATATCTTTAAAATCTTTAATTCTAGGTAGTAAAGTTTGTACTTGTTAATGAAGGCTGTACAACGCTGGCGTTTAATTTACCGAATTCAATCTCTTCTGTTGTAGAATTTTGACGTACCCCAACTGGCCCAGCCGTCCTTTCGTAAGGTGTGTGTTTTGTTAACTGTTTAATTTATTTAATGAAGTGTAGTAATATTTTTCTTGGATCACCCCAAAGTAATCACTTGATTCTACAGCTTTTTTTAGGTCTTCGCCTGTTAGCGGAATTATAATGCGATTGTCAGAATAACGATATAACTTTTCATAAAAAGTCTTGGCATAGCCATGCCATGAGATAAAAAAACCTATGTTGACTTGTCCATTCCTAGAATCGATTTTATCTTTAAATATTACCAATTCATTTTTTCCTACTACTTTAGTATTCCAATTCTTACATTCTCCTAAAATTAGATTACTCATTTTGGTAAAGAATCCTTCACTGGACTCATTACTAATAACTATATCGATTTCTTCAAGATCATTTCTTAAATTTGTTGATATAACCTTTAACCCCGAGATTTGATTAAAGAATATCTCAACAAAAGTCTCCAAATATTTCCCTTTTTTATTTGCATCCTTTTCATTTTCAATATAATTAATTAGTCTCTTTAACCTCTGCTTAGTAGTTTGAATGCTCACTAGTTGATTTGAAATTTTATATTCGGGAATTGTAAATTCAAAAATCTGATCTGAATTGAATATTTCACGAATTGTTTGATTAAAATTCATACAATTTTCAAAATATATAACTGCATTACAATTTTTCTCAGGTACTTTTTCCTTAATAAAGGCACAAAACTCTACTAAACTCTTTATTTTACTTTGATGGTATTTTTTACCGATTTTAATATTTACTATCCTATCCTTAGAAAAGTAAGGGTATTGATTAAAAGAAAATTCTCCTAAATCATAATTTATAAAAATTAAATCCTCCTCCTCAACATGCATATCTATAATTGACATATAATCAGAGCATACTATATTAGCGTTTTTTAGAAATTGATCATTTTGTTTTAAGTTATTTTTATTTAAAAATCTAGGGAAGTGCTGAATATAATAAAGGTAAAGAGATGCCCTATCTTTGTTGTTAGTAGCATTCTGTATAAGGTCTCTGATTTTATAGGGGTCTTCCACTTCTGAGAGGTTATATTTCTCTAAGTTTAATATTAAGTTACCTGTATTACCTTTCAAATGACTCAAGAAATTAGCTAAATCTTCATTTATTGTCCCTATTAGAATTTGAGACGTTGAAATTTTATCAATCATTGATAATTTGTTGTAAACAGGCTCAATATATTTGTTAAATTCCCTAGGAAAATGTGATAAGAGAAATTCACTCTCATTAAATCCATCTTTGTTAATAAACATTTTCTAACCTCTTTCTTCATAATAATTTATTAGGATGTATAATAATTAAAGTCTTCTTAAAGAACGCATCATAGCCCTAAATTCTTTATGTTGAATATTTTTTTGAAGGTTTAATGGTGGATGTAATAACATGATGAGATTTTCTTCTATATATTTTGGATTTTCTTGTTCATGAAAATGAAAGATCAAATTTTCTTTCATCCAATTAGTTAACCAGTTTTCATGATTATTAATATATTTATATTTACCTTGGTCGAGAACTTCTTTTTCCAAGCCGAATAAAGCTCCTAAACTTTTTCGAAATGTAGAATTTCTTGCAGTTCCTTCTAAGTGCTTATTAAGATATCTAGTCCTTAGACTTTTTTCTGCTTTGCCTACATAAATTACTGGTAATTCCCCCAAATATTTATATTTTAAGAACTGCATTTGTTGTGGTATCGACTCTAGGTTCTTCAAGCAAAAAGAATAAATTCCTGGTTTATCGGGTACTTCCATTGGATTATCTTTAAGTGGTTCAACCTTATTTTCCATTAATTGAATAAGGAACCTATTCGATAATTCATTCATTATATTCCTCTCCTTTTTGATAAATTTTGGCTTGTTGAATCTATTTTTTAGAACAATCTAGTCTCCTGAAAAAATGATATTTCTCATTGAAAATACCAGTAAATTAACAAAACGTAAGATATTCGAAGTGTTTCTTCCGGATTACTCTTGAATACTTTCCAAAATTCATCTGCGGTCACTCCCCCTAGCTCCTCACATGCCTCCAACACTTCAAAAAATTTTTTTTGAAAATCTTTTATATTGCCTTTCCACCACCAAGGGAGGCCATTATCATTAAATTGATTATATACATGTTCAAAATTATCGTAAAAAGTATCAATATTTACATCATGATATTTCAACATTGAGTCTGTTGGAAACCCATGCTCATCATATCCCTTTGGCAAGAATAAACTTTTCAATCTATTATTCAAGGGATTTTCTGCAAACTTTTGAACTTTCAATATATACTCAAGTTCTTTTGGATAACTAGGATACTTGTTACTAATATCCTCTTCCCACCAATTCCGAACCTGAATAATATTCTTGGATTGTAGCCAATCAAATGCACGTTTCGCGATATCTCTTTCAAATTGATCTTCTGCATAATTTGAACAATATTTAAATATAGAAGCTAAATCCTCCCAATAGAAAACACTTATTTCTTTAAGATTAGTTAAAGCATCTGAGCGATGGTCAAAGCTTGAAAGAAACTTATCCATATCACTTTCCAACTCTTGTTTATATTGGTTAGCCATTTTATATCCTTTTGATGAGTTTTTTTCATCCAAAATTAATAACGAAAAATAAAAGTTTCTCACGCCTGCGTAATAAGAGCCAACATCAATATTCCTTATGATTTGGTCTCTACTTTGGTTGTTAGTGGTTTTCATTGAAATGTCAGATTTGTACTTTGCTTCGATAAACCAAACATAATTTTCACCTTCAATAATGATATCTACCTCTGTTGATCCTTCATCTTTTTGGTGAAGCTTCAAGGAAGGTGGTGGCTGTATTATCTGCCATAGTTTGATTTGTACTATTTCAGGGACATGCATATGCTGAAGGGGATTATAAAAATAGAATTGTTCAGTCTCTATGTTTAAGCCTCGGGAAACAAAGTATGGAAACCAACATCTGGGGTTGATTTGTTGAAGGGACTTAAAAACATTCCAAGTTAGCGCATCTTCACTATTTTCACTTCTCATTTGGTTAATTTTAGAACCTTTCATCTTATGAAAAATAGGATGGTAACTGTCAATTATAAGATTGTCTCTAAAATCATAAAGTTCAAAAACACCACTCTTAGAAATTGTTCCCTTCAAATCAATCAACTCCCTGTTATTAGGTTGGATTATTTACGCTTTCTTGACTCAGTAGTTAAATTATACCAAACAATACCAGTAGATTTTCTCTTAAACTCAAACAAATAAATAAAAGTTGCCATTCCACCCGGCAACTTTGAAGGTTACATTCTTGATAACAGTTCTATATCTTTTTTTACCCAACTAATAATTGACTCAACACTTTTAAATCCCAATTTATTAATACTTATCCACTTACCCTCACTATATAATCTCATATTTCCAGTTTTTGTATTAAGGTCACCAATTACATTAAATCTTCTTGGATGCTTACTAGTTTTACATCTAATATTTACAAAGCCTGAATTATTATTATGATTTACTAATTCTAAGGAATCAATTTCCTTAATTGCGTCAATTAGATTTTTTGAGAACTCATTCATTGTAGTTACTCACTCCTCCACATAAGTTACAGTTTTTGTAATAGAATGTAGGGTATTTATCAGAATAAGGGCGAACTTCATCCATTGACAAAAAAGAAAACCAACCTCCATCTCGTAATTCCCTTTATCCCTTTCTATCTCCACTTATTCACTTTGAATTCAACAGATAGCTTATACTTACCATCTCCAAGGGATATAAAATATTTCTTGTACGTTAGGCTATGGTCTTCTGAACTACCGTTTGCTAAACAACCAGAAATATATTTTTCTGGTATTATCCATGAATTTGTTGCAACAAATCTTTTATATCACTAACCGAAAATGGCTCAGTTATAAGTCCTTGATTTACTCCTCCAACAATTTCTCTGTTTAGTCCTCTACCGTACTTTGGCATAAGTTTCCTCCCTAACGCTGATCCACAGTTGTATTTATTAGTTATATTTGATTTAATTTCAAAATAATTTAAAATTAGGATTTGATTAAAAATGTAATACTATTGATCAAATCCAAATTGATTCTCATCAAATCTATTAGACTTATTATAACTACACCCGCATGAACCACATGAAGCACATTTTAGCCAATAGCATTTAAAACAAGGATTATTATTATATGTATCGACTTGTTTTTTACATGTATAACATCTATTAGAGTAAGGTTTGACTTCTTTACCCTTTTTCCTCTTATTAAACTCATATATTCCAATATAAATAACATGTCCTGTATTTATATCGTATTCTATTCCTTTACCATGTTTCTGGAATTCCAGAAAATCTCCAGTGTATATTAGGAGATAATCTTCATTATTCCCATCAAGAACATACTCATTACCCGTAGTTAATTGACCTGACATAAATGTGCCTTCAAAATAGCTTTTATTTATAAAATGTTCCCCTTTACCTTGTCTCACTCCTTCAAAATAATAACCTTTAAACACAAGTTTTTTAGATTTGATTTCATAAACTTTTCCGTAGCCGGTTCTATTTCCTTCTTTAAAATAACCTTGATAAAGGAACCCATTACTTCTCTCTTTTCCTTGACCATGTCTTTTGTCTTCACTATATTGACCTTTATATATCCATGTCTTAGTATTTTTACAGACCTCCGTTCCTTCACCATGCTTTTTCCCTTCAATAAATTCCCCTATATAAATAAAACCATCAAGAAATTCCTTTCCCTTCCCATGCCTTTTTCCATTCAGGAATTCCCCTTCATAAACCTTCTTCTTGGTTTTTAGATTATATTCCACATTCCCTTTTCGGTATATCTTCATATTTCCCCCTAGTAGATTTCCACTTTTGTTAAAATTATTCGACGAGTTTAAAAGTAATCCTCCTAATTTTTGCAATTTCATGGAACTAATTTCAAGAGGGAACAAAAAAAAGACTGCTTGCAGCCTTTTCAAAGATTATCCTTATAAATTTTAATGAAGAGGTGTTTGTCCCACGCGAGTAATAACACATCTTCTTGAAAAATAGGTGATTATTTTTGTAATTTCTCTTTATTCGTCATCCCAGTCCTCACCAGATGAAAAATCGGGAATATAGGTTCTCGATGCCAAATGTTTAATTTCGTCTAACAATTTATATACAATATGCTCAATCATGTCCTCTCTTTCAGGAAGGGGTGGATTATTACTTATGTAACTATCAATATATATAAATTCATCTGTGGTTGTATATAAAAAAATAATTTCTCGTATTGGTACATTTTTTAATTTTGAGATTAAATGACTTTCTATATCTTCTAAAATTATTTCAAGTAAGTACCCATCACCATATTGTAACTGAAAACAAAACTCTTCCCAGTAATTATTTATGTTATAGTCTCCTTTGGAAGGTCCACCATAACTAAAATCTTCTATTTCCACCTGTAAATCCTTTAGATATGTCTTTAATATTTCGTTTGAATAGTTTGAATCAGAAAGGCTGTCTAATACAGTTTGATTTATAATCTTAATAAACTCGTCGGCAATGTAGCGGTGTTTCCTACTTGAAAAATCATCTTCAAAATTGAAAAGATCATATTCATTACTACCCAAATCATCTACACATCTTGCATAAAGAAAATCAACCTCTTTATCTCCTAATCTATTTAGCTTATCGTAAATAACAATATATATTTCTTCTAAACATTTTTCATATTTCCCATACTCATAAAGTATTACAAAAAGAATTTTATCCAGTAAAGTAGAAAACTTTATACCGAAAAAATTGTTGCCTGGCAATGTATCAATCTTGATATTATCTAGTAAAATTTCACTACAATAACTTTCATACTTTTGATCTAAGTATTCATTCATATAATCAAAAGAGGCTTTTTTTCTTTTCATTTAATTCAACCCTTTAGAAGAGATTTTAATTTGTTATTATCTGTTTAACCTTATATTACAAAGACAAAGACGCATAATCAAGATGATCTGCGTCTACAATTTTTCTCTCAAAATACTTTCTAATCTTATTTAACCGATAATATATTGAAGAAGTATGAATCCACCCATTTTACATATATCAAAGTTCCCTAACAATCTCCTCATCCAAAATGGCTTTCCTCTTCTCCCAATCTGGCATCAAGGAGTAAAGCATCTTATAAAAACTTTCACTATGATCATTGTATTTGAAATGAATTAATTCATGTAATACAACATAATCTATACAATGTTTTGGTGCTTTAATTAGTTCTGTATTTAATAGAATCGTTTTCTTTTCTGTTAAAGCTGAACCCCACCGTGCTTTCATCAAACGCATATTAACACTTGGTTTTTCTACCCCATATTTCTCGACCAGTGGAGCCAGTTTATCAAGTGACTCCTCGAAAATTTTCCTAGCCTTTTCTTGATACCAATTATCCATAAGTTTTTCTTTTCGTTGAAAGTTGTTTGGATTATTGACATGAAGATAAATAAAGCCACGAAGATATTTAACGCCTTCCTCTTCATCACTCTTTTGAACACGCAGTCGATATTGCTTTCCTAAATACTTAAAGGACTCCCCACTTACATATTCTCGATCACTTTGCTTATGGGGAAGTACATTTTCAAATTGCTTTACGTTTTTTACAATCCATGGTCCTTTGCTTTTAACAAAATCGTAGATAAAACCTAAAGGTACTTTTTCATGAGCCGATACCTGAATCGTCATATCAGGCTTAATGTTTAAATTAACATTTTTAACATTTTTCCTCTCAACTGTAAACTCGATGATTTTGTTAGCATAGTGGATTTGATGTGTTTCCATGATGTTCACAACCTTAATATCTTCTTAGAGCAACCGTTTTAATTTGCTCGATAATCTTATCAATCGTATCATAATCTAACTTTACACTTTGCTCTTTTGTAAAGTCATAGATAAGATCATCTAAGTCTTGAGCAATTCGATTATGGATTTCAAGATTATTATGCCAGTCAACCTTTTGATGTTGTTTAATAATTTCATCCATTTTTAGTGCTAATTCACCAATAATATCTGATTCATAATTTGCTGCATCTTCTCCAGTTTGACTTAAAATATCTTTTGTCACTCCGTAAAATGCTTGTGCATGTAAATTTTCTTTTATTACACTCGGATAATCGTCTTTTGATTCACCACTGCGGAAATCTTTCATTATGTCTTTCATCTTATTCAAATACTCAGCTTCTGAAATTCGCTTATTCTTGTATTCCTGAATTGCCTCCTGGATACGTTCAGAAAACTTTTTATAATAAGCTGGGTTTTCATCCCATTTTGTATTTACACTCTTTGTTAAGCGTGTCCTAATAGCATCAGCTTTAGCTCTTTTTGAATCCAGACGTTCTAATTCTTCATCAAATGCTTTTTCATTCAATATATCAACTGGATTTGTGATTCGTATGACTTCCTCGGCTGAAATATAGTGATCCATTAATTTTTGCATTTTTGCTTCATATTCTTTATGGTCAATCGTATCAGAATAACGAAGTTTTACACTCTTACGTAACTCTTGAAAAAATTTTAAATCCCTTTTATACGTTGATAATTCTTCTGGAGGCAAAGCGTTGTATATTCTCTCTGACTCTAACGCAATACCAAGATTCCGACCAAAGTGACTTAGTACATCATAAAATGCTTCTCTACGTTCTTCATCTTCTAGCCAGACTTCATACTCTTCCGCATCTTTCTTATTCTTTATTTTTGCAAACATTTGTAACAGATCAGAATGGTATTGGCGTAAAGAACCGATAACACTTATTACATCATGGATTGCTCCCTCTAAATCTTTTGGATCGAAATTCTCCAATCCAGCCCCAGAATACATCTGTAATGCTTCATCTAACTTAGATAGTAGTCCACGATAATCAATAATTAGACCAAAATCTTTGCCTTCATATAGACGATTCACCCTAGCAATTGCTTGTAACAACGTGTGTTCCTTCATAGGCTTATCTATATAAAGGATTGATGCTCTAGGTGCGTCAAAACCCGTCAGTAGTTTGTCTACAACAATAATTAAATCAATATCGTCACCGTTTATAAATTCATCCTTAATTGCATCTTCATAGTCTTCTGCTGAACCATACCGTTCCATCATACGTTTCCAAAACTTTTGTACTTTATCTTTGGATACTTCGTCTACTGACTCATGTCCTTCTCTCTGGTCTGGGGGAGAAACAACTACTGCACAGTTTATATCCCCCAATTCCTCAAAAGACTCTAAATAACGAATGGCTTCGATTTTACTATTGGTTGCCAACATCGCTTTAAATTGTGAACCTTGTGTCTTATAGTTATCTATAAAGTGCTGGTTGATATCAAAAGCTACCATACTTATACGTTGGTTAGATGAAGCAATGCGTTCAAAGAGGCTCCATTTCTTCATTACCTCATCTTTTTGCTTATCATTTAAGTTTCGAGTAATCATTTCTAATCGATTATCAATCGCTTTTTGATTTACCGTTTGGTCAACCATCTTCCCTTCGTACAATAGAGGTACAATGGCTTTATCCTTCACCCCATCCGCAATCGTATATTTATGAATAAGTTTCCCAAACTTAATCATCGTACTTTTCTCTTTTTTCATCAAAGGTGTTCCAGTAAAACCGAGGTAACAGGCGTTTGGAAAAACCTTTTTCATTTTAATATGCAGCTCACCATATTGTGTTCGGTGGGACTCGTCAACTAATATAAAGATATCTCTTGATTCAATCGGGTTCTGTTTGGTTGATGCTGTGTCAAATTTGTGTACCAAAGTTGTCACTATATCAACATTTGTGTCATTAATTAAATCAACTAAATGAGTCCCAGAATTTGCTCTGCTTGCTTTTAATTTTGAATGATTAAACGTTTTGTGAATTTGTTTGTCTAATTCCACTCGGTCTGTCACTACAACTACTTGTGGATTAGATTCTGATAACTCCGATAAAATAAACTTTGCAAGCATTACCATTGTGAGTGATTTCCCAGAACCTTGGGTATGCCAGATTACACCCGATTGTCGATTACCTTTCTCATCTTTTTCTTTAATTGTTTTGATAATTTCTTTAATTGCAAAGTATTGTTGATACCGAGTTACTTTTTTCACATCTTTATCAAACAGTGTAAAAAATCTTGTTAGTTCCAATAACCGTTCTGGATGGAACAATGAGATGATATTTTTATCTTGCATCGTTGGTAACCGACTAGAAACCGTTTTATCCAACCACTCTTCTAACCAATCTTCCTTTTCTTCTTTCCAAACTGACCAAAACTTTTTTGGCGTATTACATGTAGCGTATTTCGTTTCATTCTTATTCGTTGACATCACAAGTTGAACAAACTTGAACAACTGCGGGGCATAGTCTTTTCCTTGATTACGGATCATTTGACTAATCCCTTGTTCCATTGAAATCGATGCCTTTTTGCACTCAATGACAACTAATGGGATGCCATTTACAAATATAACAACATCAGGGCGAACATTCCCCCTACCATCCACACGTTCTACCGAAAATTCCTCAACTACAAGGAAATCATTATTCTCAAAGTTCTCCCAATCAATATATTTAATCGTAAACGATTTTTTCGAGCCATCAGGTAAAAATTCAGAATATGTTCTTCCATTCATTATAGTTTCATATATATTCTCATTTGCTTTTACAAGCCCGTTTATCAGAGGTTCATCTAAATCGCGAATGGCTTGTTGAATATTAAATTCACTGAACTTATATTTTTTCCCCTTATACTCATAGGAGTTTAGCTGATTTAATTTCTCTTCTAAAACTATTTTTAACAATACGTTATAAAGATTACCACGCATTTGTTCCGAAAGTTCTGCCTCTATTTTTTGATAGCCTAAACTTTGCAAAATTTCAATGGCAGGCTGTTGACTTATATTGCGTTCATCATAACTTAACCAATTTGACATTATTTCACCTCCACAATAGAGAAAACAAAAACAAAGGATCAAACCTTCACTCGGACTTTCCCTGTTAAAAGTAATTGCATAAGACCTTTCTTTTGTTGTTTTAGATGGAAACATTCTTTTTCTAAAAGGTTGATTTCGTTCTCAATATTTTCCAGTATCTCTACAATTGCAATTTGCTCTTTTTCATTTGATGGTAAATAAAGATTTAATTTATTCATCATTGATTCTGAAATTTCTTTTTGACCTGTGCCACCTATTAAATGTTCTATTTTTTTGTAAAAATCCCCATTAGTTAGGTAAAAGTAATAGAACTTTAAATTTCCTTTTGAAGCTGTCAAACTACTAATCGCATTTGAAGCTACAAAACCATCTAAATATTGCGGAACAATTCCAATGCCACCATTATGGAAATTTTGCCTTCCAATCAATAATTCATTAGGCTCTCTAAGATAATAAGGTCTTCCATTTTTTGTTACATTTGGCTTTTTATCTGTACCTTCAATCCCTTTTAAATGTAGTTTTACAGTAAGTAAGAAATGCTCATTAGGGTTTTCTACAGGGTCTTTCTTAATGAACTTTAAAACATCTCCAAATTTTACGTTTATCCAGTTCTCGGTGAACCCAGATAATCTAATTTTTCCTGTTAACAGATTCTGCATTAAACCTTTTTTTTGTAAGTTTTTTTGCTCGATAACCTTCTCTTTTAAATCAATTACCTTGTCCCAACTGGAGAGGATTGAAGAAATTTTTTGTTGTTCTTTAATTGGAGGTATTGGTATTTTAAGGTCTCTAAATATTTTTAGATTTAAATGACCCACACTCCCCCCAACTCTTGTACCTAACATCCTATTTAAGGTAGTATGATCTTGAAGTAATTGTAATAGGAATGGGGAATCCACTTCGTTCTTCTTAGTTTTTATTACTATTATGCTTTCATAAACGCTAAATTCTATATCAGAGTCTACAATAGTACATGTTCCTAATGTACCTGATTTACTTACGAGAACATCCCCTTTCTCAGCTTTTCTATATTTTGTTAACTGCTTATGTTGCATTTCAGAGATATATTTAACATTCTTGAAAGACAGTTTTCCACTTGAAATATCTGTTGCTCTTATTAAAGGAAACCCACCATTATCTACATAATCTACTTTGGATGTTAAACCTAAGAATATATCATTAGAGCAATCCTCGATTTTATTTACTTTCCAATCGCTTGGAATTAAACCAACATCAGTTTTTTTATAATAAGAATTTATCGAATGTATTACAGTTTGTGTTTTCATATATTCACCTACAATCCAAGCTCTTTTAGATACTTTTCCATCTTTGTTTCTACTTCTTTAATCTCCTGCTTAATGTTTGAAATTTGCTCTTTAACCCGATCCATATCAATTAGTTCTTCTTTTTCAAATGTATCCACATAACGAGGTATATTTAAGTTATGGTCATTTTCTTTAATTTCCTCTAATGTTGCCACGTACGAGTATTTTTCAATCACTTCCCATTTCTCATATGTGTTAACAATTTTAGCGATATCTTGCTCACGAAGTTGATTCTGATTTTTGCCTTTTTCATAATTCTCTTCATCAGATGCATCAATAAAGAGTACATCTTTACGGTTTCTATTTTTCTTAAAAACTAAAACACACGCAGGAATTCCTGTTCCATAAAATAACCCTTCTGGTATACCAATCACTGCATCCAATAAGTTCATCTCTAAGATTTGTTTTCGGATTTTCCCTTCACTTGCTCCTCGGAAAAGAACACCATGTGGTAAAATAGTGGCCATACGTCCATTCTCTGCTAATGAGTAAAGCATGTGTTGCACAAAAGCGTAATCTCCTTTAGAAGTTGGAGCTACTCCCCATTCAAATCGTCTATATGGATCAAGACTGGCTTCCATTTTAAACTTGCTATCATTTGTTCCTTCACCAGCAAATCCCATTGCCCATTTATCTAAGGAGAATGGCGGATTAGCTACGATAGCTTGAAATTTCATTAACTTTCCATCTTCTAAGTGAAGTGGGTTCGCTAATGTATCCCCCCACTCAATCTTTGCATCATCAATTCCATGTAAGTACATGTTCATTAAAGCTAATGAATGAGTTGCTCCATTACGTTCTTGACCGTAGATAGCAACTTTTTTATTTGGGACTTGATTTGCCACTCTGATTAGAAGTGAGCCCGAACCACATGTTGGATCATAAATCCGATCATTCTCCTGTGGTTTTACAAGGCGTGCCAATAACTCTGAAGCCATTGAAGGAGTGTAAAACTCTCCACCTTTTTTACCAGCGTCAGATGCAAATCGTTCAATCATGTACTGATAAGCATCTCCAATGACATCTTCACTTCCAACCACTGATGGTTTTAAAGTTAATTTATTGAAATCCTCTAACAATGAACGAAGCATTGCATTACGCTCTTTAGCTTTTCCTAGTATAGATTCACTGTTAAAGTCAATGTTACGGAATACTCCTCGAAGTTTACCTGTATTCTCATTTTCCAACCGTTCCAATGCTTTATTAATTATTTCACCAATTTCAACATCATTTCGTTTGCTGTATAAATAATCAAATGTAGATTGTTGATCTAAGACGAATCTTTCTCTCGATAACGCACGTTGGATTCTTTGTTCATCCCCATCATAACGCTTTGTATATTCTTCTAAATGCTCTTTGTAAGCATCACTTAAATACTTAATAAACAACATTGTAAGGATATAATCCTTATATGTACTTGAATCAATTTTCCCTCTAAACGTATCGGCAGCTTGCCAGAGTACAGAATTAATTTGTTGTTGAGTTACTTTTTCAGTCATATTTTCTCCTCCTGGAATCTATTTCACATACATAAAATTTAAGAATATTAACTACCTGTTATTTTACATTAAAAAAGACAAGGTTAAAACCTTGTCTTTTTACTCCTGTAACTTTACTAGGGTAATAATACACATACTAATCTTTCATTCTCTATCGATACACTTTTAAAATTACTGAGGTAACCTTACCCTTCAGAATTTTAAAAAACTGTATGGTATATTGTTGATATTTAAATTATCTTTCTTGTTCAGTATATCTTCAAATTGTTTAAAGGTATACATGGACAAAAATTAACCAGGAGACCCAAAACAGTCCTCCTAGTTAATTTTAAAATAATATGTAGATAATTATCTTCTTTTTAGAGATAAAGTTATTATTTGAAACATACAAACAATTAAAATTTGCTTCATTATATTACTCAACCTACTAAAATCAAATTTTTTTTGAGTAACTGTTACTCTTCATAACGTTCACCATAAGCATTCACCTCCCTAATAAATGAATCAATCCGACTGATTTTGTACATTTCTTTTGCCCCCATCGCCAACGCAATTTCCTCAAGCGAATATCCAAGTCCAGCAAGTGTTTTCGCATTTTTTTCAAAGTCTTGTTCCCTTTGTTTTTCTTTTTCATAACGTCGAACGACAAATTTGGTTTCTTCCTGTTCCTCGGTTAGTTGTCTATTTTCATGTGCAGAAAAATCTGTACAATCCTCTTTTCCTTTCAAAAATGAATCTGTAAGTTCACTTATTAGTTGATCAATTTCATACCGAATATCCGACGGATTTCTCATATTACCATCTCCTGTCATGGGATGTTTTTTCACTAGATGACCATGAACTGAATTTTACCTAGATGAATATCGATCCAAAATCTGAATATACTAAATAGAAGGGGAAACCTCCACAACTTCCCCTAATTCAATGATTGGATGTGATACCATGTTCGGAACAATGGTCCGAACCTATCGAGCACAAAAAGGATATACACTTTCTGAATTTGCTGCCAAGCTTGGGGTATCGGTCGGTTATTTAAGTAACCTTGAGAATGGAAAAAACGTTACAATCAAACTCTCAATATTAGAAAAACTCCAAGATGAGCTACATATTGACCCATTTCATTCTAAGCAGACCGAGGATTCCATGTTTGAACGTCGAATTGAACGAGCATCTAAATTACTACGTGAATGTCAGCAAATTAATCCCTCCTATACCGAACATTTTTTATCTCAATTTGAACAAAGTTTAGATCTTTTGCGAGAAGGCTAAGCTTTGTTCTTTTTTATATTGTGTTTATTTCGGAATTATATTCACGCTGATAAAAAAAATTTTTTTCTTGTGAACAACCATATTTCTATTTTGACCATTCCTTTGTAATCCACCCCTCTTGCAGGAACGTATGTTCTGTTATAATTCCTATTAGTGTTACTTTATCCTCTAGTGATTCTTCACTAAGTCTTTTTCGTTCATAATTTTACAAAATTAACGAATACTTAGAAAAAAAAGAAAGGGGTACCCCGCATGGAAAAGAGGATAGGGACAAGATATGGAATCATGTGTTAAGCATAATCAAAGGAAAGCTTTCCAGACCTGCATTTGAAACATGGTTTACTAATACGATGGGAGTAATCGAAGGTAATACATTGCTCGTTACAGCTCAAAATGATTTCCAAAGGGATTGGTTGGAAAATCGGTATTCAAATGACATTCTTGCTGCAACAAAACAAATAACTGGAAAAGAACTGTTATTACAAATTAATTCAATTAGTGAGGAGTATTCCATTTCGGATATGCATGGGATTATTCAAACTGCAACGCATATTGAAAATATAGATGAGGTCATTCGCCAGTCAAGACAATTGAAGAGTGTTCAGACAACCAAGAGCGACTTAAAAACTATTGAAAACCCTTTTGAACTTGATCGTCTCGACTTACTCTTTTTATTTGAAATACTCGTTAAACTGCAACCCATATACGGTGAACAAGCCCCACGAATATTAGCTAAATCATCGCTTCCTGAACGGCTAGCTAAAAACTCTTTAGATATTTATCAATATGAAGAAGATTACTGGATTGAACATGTACAAAATGAAGTTGAAGAAAATACAATCAATGGCGTAAATGAAGTAAGGGAGGAAAGAAAAAATGGGAAGAAAAATTGAAAACTTTGATGATTGGTATGGAGGAATTGCTGTGGGGAA
This sequence comes from Litchfieldia alkalitelluris, assembly GCF_002019645.1. GTDB lineage: Bacteria > Bacillota > Bacilli > Bacillales > Bacillaceae_L > Litchfieldia > Litchfieldia alkalitelluris. The sequence continues at coordinate 4,677,800 of NZ_KV917374.1, forward strand.
ACATCAAGCATATGAAAAGTATGTAAAGTATGTTTTTCGTACCAAAATGGATCAATACATAAAAAAACTCCACGAGATACACGATAAAGATTTAGTTGAAAGACTTTTTAATCATATGCTTGAGGAAACTGGCGATGCAGAACTTGATATCTCTAGTATGATCAATAGTATTGATCAAGCGCTACAAGACCAGATAAAGTTAAACAGAGCAGCTAATTCATTGATTGCCAGTGAAGAATAAAAATTTGAGGAGAGGAAAACCAGATGAATGATAGAATCCGTGACCGTGGAAGCATTAAATGGACGGCGATGATGATGCCAGAGCATGTAACCATGATTCGAAAGCATTTCAAGGATGAGGGCAAGCAAGTGCGCCCCGTATTAGATGCCGACCAAATTGAAGAGTTTGAACGATTATTAAAAGTAAGTTTAGCTGAAGAGGCTCTGCTTGAAGTGACCACATGGATTAAAGGGTATTTTTCAAAACGAGTAGGTGTCGTCAAAAAGATTAATCCTCATCAAAAGAAGGTTGTTTTTGAAGATGAATTGAATAACATGTTTGCAGTTGAGTTCATGGCGATTACAGACGTCAAGCTTATATAAAAAAGGACCCTACGGTCCTTTTTTATTATAATCGAATATTCCTATGTTTCCCCCCTCCCTGTTACTTGATGTATGCTTAAATCCCCTTTACCAACATTGGTTTCATTTCCATTAATCTCCTAATCAAGCAATTTACTTGGACTGGTATAATTGTCTTGAGGTGAATTGCAATGACATTTATTTCGCCAATGCTTTTACACAAAACGGAAAATCCCTTCGACTCAGCCGATTACATTACGGAGCTGAAACTAGATGGCATCCGTTTACTATATACACGTGACCTTAACGGTCATACAAAGCTTTACACTCGACACCATAACGATGTTACCTCAAAGTTTCCTGAACTAGTAGCGCTAAACGTTGCACCAGGAACTGTACTTGATGGTGAAATTATTGTTACCGATGACTTAGGGAAGCCCGACTTTGAGGCAATGATGAGTCGGTTCCAGTCACGATTTAAAACCTATCCAGTTTCCTATGTTGTCTTTGACGTTCTACAATACAAAGGGCAGTCCGTTGCACACCTTCCGTTACTAGAGAGAAAATCGCTCCTTGCCAATTTAATCCCCAAAGACGATTCTACGTTAGCGAAGGTACAGTTTATTGAAGGGAATGCAACAGCATTTTTTGATTTAGCTGTGGATCAGTCATTAGAAGGAATTGTAATAAAACAAAAAAATTCGAAGTATGAAATAGGTCGACGTTCCCATTCATGGTTGAAAGTCATTAATTATCAGTACAAGGACGTTTTTGTAACAGGCTACCCAAAAGATGAATTCGGTTGGTTGTTAGCCGATGATAACCGTAAACCTCTTGGTATCATGGAGCTCGGTGTACCATTAGATGCCAAGCGCAAAGCTTACCAAGCTACTAAAACGGGGGAGGACGATCTTTTCGTTTATATTGAGCCGTTTAAATGTAGAGTGAAATATCGACATTTGACAAAGATGGGGTTATTACGTTTGCCTAGTTTTGTAGAGTTCGTCAGCCCTCCTGTTCTTGTGTAGTGTAGACCTGCACTCTTTCTAAAATTCCATATGTCAAAATCCGACTTATTAATTGTTTTTATAAAAAGATTTTATACTTTTGAACAGACAGATATATTTTATATATTGAAAGAGATCATCACTTATTTCAAAAGGCTAAGAGAAAAAAATTCTCTTAGCCTTGATTTTTTATATTGATTGTTAAACTAAAGACTCTGGGTAATATATGCCAGATGTGTTAGTTTAAAGACTGCAATACCAGTTGACAACATTAAGACATTAGATAGATTTAAAAATGCTTCAGGCTCTTCACAGGTATCAGATGAGTTGAGGGAGCCTCCAATGTACGAAGAAGATAAATTAAACTTTCTATACCTGACCAAAGAACAGGTATTCGGGTTAGAAAATGAAGGGCTAATTCAATAGATACAAATATTAAAAATTCAAAGTATGCTATTGAGAAAGTTGCAATGCCACTTCAAAATTAAAAATAATCAGGATTTAACATACATAATATGAATTGCTGAATCAAGTATATAAGTATCTGGCATAGGACATCCAACAAAAGCAGGATGTCCTTAGTTGTTTAGCGTTATTATAATATACCCTTCTATTTACCAATTAAAATATAACTTTTTAAGTTTCCCAATCATTATTGGGTCTTCCGAGTATTCCGCACCTTCATGCCACATTGATGGTTCCTCAAAATTCCCCTTATTAGATAAAAGATTATAACTTCCTTGAACATAATATGAATTGTCGCAAATCAATAGTTTATGATGAGAATTCACCTTTTGTATTTGAAATAAATCCCCGTATTTTTTGAATTTCTTTTGCAATTCATTTGCAACTTTCTCAGTTAACAAGTTGCGGGAATCTTCCTTTTGGTAGGAATGGCTTGAAATACCATAAGCAATTTTCAATCGTACTTTTCGTTTTAATAAAGAGCGGAATCGTTCCATAAGATCATTACGATCTGATAATATCCAGCTTCCTAACCATGGGCTTATAATACAAACTTCTTCCTCTGCATTTTCTAGGGCATGATGGAAGATATCCTTTATTTCACGATTCATAAGATGACGATTATTTGAAAAATTCACTCTTTCATCTTGCAACTTACGTATTAATTCCTCATAAATCTTTTGATGTGGTTGATTGGGATCTTTCTCATTTATGGATGAAATTTGATTTTTTACATATTCAACTGATTTCCCATATTGTTCAATTGCAATCTTCAAATCTAAAAAAAGTGATTTTGTTGAATCAATTTCCTGCTCATATTTAGTCTTTAATTCATCTTCTATTTGTTTACGTATTAAAATTTCTCGTTCTTCTTTATTCTGTTCATCTTTGAAAGATAAAGTCTGATTCTGCAAAGCAATTTCTATGGATTTACCAATCTCACCAATTAAAGAACTTTTTACTCCTTCTAATAAATTCTCTTGTTCTTTTGCAAATTGTTTTGTTTGTGTGGTATTAATTTGTGCTGCCATTTCGTTCGTTGCTTTCATTAATCTAATATCTATTTGTTCACGTAAATCTTTTTTTAGTTCATTTATTAATCGATCGTAATCAACTTTTACTGGTGTTTGGTCACTATTAGAAATTAGACTTTTACTTCCACTATCAATTATGTGTATTAATGCATCTTCTTTTTTTATCTCATTTTTTCTAAGCTCTACAAATTGCATGTCAAGTTTAACTCTTGTATTATTAGTTTTTTTCACTAATCGATTGGAATTATGTTTAATTTGCAAACTCATTAAACAAGCACTAGAAAAAAAGAAAAAATTAAATATAGAGAATGCAGGAACATAATATACAAAAATTCCACCAAGTACGGTTGATATTGCTATTATTAAAAATAGAACCGAATCATACTTATTATATTTGTTTGTCATTGACCTTTTAATCATCCACAAAAGTAATATTTCTGCTATACCACCTAAAACAAAAAATAATTTTATGGGTAACACTAAAGAAAGAGAAGAAATTGCTAATGCTAAGGTTGAAATTTGATACTTGTTCATCTATTATCTCCTATCTAATCGACTAATACTTTATCTACAACAATCTCTAATTCACCCTCATAAATATCCACCATTCCAACAAGTTTTACTGAAAATTGTGCTTTTTCTGCATGAACTATACGTTCTTTTCTTCCTTTTATCTCTTCGGTATCAGCTCTAAATAATACAGTTTTAATTTTTGAATTTTTATCAACTAAATAAAACATCAAGTGTCCGTCGTCTCGTGGTTGAATACCTTTAACAAATCCTGAGACAATAACCATTCTTCCACGATCTTGCTCAGTAATATTTTTTAAATCAATTTCTTTTATTTGTGCTTCATCACCTTTTTCAATTACGTGTATTGATTCAATTCCATTTGGGACTATTTGTAACTTGCTGTTATATTCATTTACCTCACCATCTACTTTAATAGTAGAGAAAACAGGAAAGTTATCTGATAAAGGATTTAAATTATTAAATATTGGTACTGTAATTTCTTGTCCACTCTCAAGTTGCACATTCAAAAAGATATGTCCCTCTGGATGTGAATACTTTGAAACTATCACCGCAGTAACATTAATCTTATCTCCAATATTGGATTTTGTTATTTCTGGAATCTGAGTATTTTCTAGAACTTCATCCGAGATACTCTCCACATTTATTTCTAATTCATCATTATATTCTTTTAATTCACCTTTGACATTAACAGTCTCACCTTCCTGTAAATGTTCTGTTGAAATTTCCATATCCGAAAAAATCACTACTTTTAAAGAACCATTATTTTCTTCCAAAGTTAAAAAGACGTGCCCGTCTTTATGGTCATAACGATTAGAAATTTTTCCATTAACCGAAACTTTTTTTCCTATCATGCTCTCATTTATATCTGCGATTTTCAAAATATCAATTCTATCAGGAGTAGATGATGTCTGATCTTTTGTCATTACCAGCTGATTCTCTTTACTTTTCTGATTAGGTGGAATCAAATATCCTTCATTATATAAAAAACCTGCAATTCCAATTAAAAGTGTGATACCCAAGCAAATTATAAAAATACTATTTCCTTTCATTACATTTCCCCTCATTCTAATTAATTTCTTCAACTAGAAATATTTTACCATGTACTAAGAATCAGTAGTATTTCTTTAATTGTACTTACCTTATATACAAAATTATAATTTATGGTAAAATTATTCAATATTTATATAAAAGAGGAGTACATTAATGAAAATCTTAAGCATTTTTTCTTTATTAATTTTATTAAGTTTTTTACTTTCAGGGTGCGGGAATACAGAGAAAAACGATGGAAATTCTTACGACTGTACAACAGACACTGATTGTTATGAAAAGTATGGTTGTCCTGAAGGGAGAGATACATATAATCCGCTATGTCAATAAAACACTGTCATATTAAAAGCAGGAAAAACGCTCAATCTGAGCGTTTTTAATCTATATTTAACTGTTATACTTCTATACAATGTTTTCCGGATTCTTTTAATATTCCTCTAACTATGGAACATTAAATCTTGCTCGGTTAAAATTAAATGTCATAAAAGTCCATAAGATCTAGAAACCTTCCTATAGACCGAATGTTAAATTATAATAAAATTCCTATTCACCGAAATACCTTACATTAGCACACCTAACCCTTATGCTAACTAAACGGCAAAAGTCCAGCATTCCCTAGGGACAAGTTCAAATACTTGATATATATGCTCTGTGAATAGGCATGCACGGGATCCCGTGCATACCTATTCCCCGAAAATAGAATTAGATTTTAGTATTAAAAACTTCCTATACACCGAGTAAACAGGTATTAAAAAAAATGACCTTTTACGGTCATTTTTTTAAATTAAGTCTGCAAATGATAACTGTTTTCTGCTTGTCTCGTTTTCCTCATTATATGTGAAAGTTGTTGAGGGTAAATCATACTTCAGTTTTAACTCCACTTTATACTGACTTATTTTTTTAGGCTTTTTTTCTATCAGGACACTTTCCACTATTTCAGTGACAAGTAATCTCCACTCACTATTTGTAACAGTATCTCTAGGCTTTTCAAATGAATGTAAAACCGGTATCCAATATTGTTCTTGAAGTAACACTTCATTAATTCTGTCTATTCTTTTGACAAAGGAATCAATTTGTTGATCAAGTAAATCACATTTACTTTGTAAATCTATCCTATAAAGAGTAAAAGACTCGATTAAACTTCTATTTACTTCGTTAAATTGCAGAGTCGAAAACCTACGAATCTTTAAATCAATTTCATTTATTTTTATTAAATATTGGCCTTTTCCTTCCTCTGCTCTTTTAATGTTCTCTTGCAATGTCTGAATTTCCTCATTAAAGCTTTTTTGGAGCTTATTTAATATCTCAGAAATCTTGTAATTATGCCCAATAATACTTGTCCGTATCTTATTTTGTACAACTCTGTCGAAAAATTCAGATTTTAACCTAGATTTACAGGATTCGCAAATATATAGTTTATGACCAAACTTTCCACCTTCTGTTTCTTGATTAGATATACTTAGATCGGAGTTACAATTAAAGCAATAGATAATACCACGGAAAAGATAATTCGTACTATAGTATTTCGGATCAATGTCATTCTGGCTTCTAAATTTCATCTGTTCTTGACATCTATCCCATTCTAGTTTAGTTATGATTGGTTCTATTCCCTCGAGTGGGACAATCACTTCCTCTTTGCCCCTGTTGTCAATATGATTATACCGCTTCCCCCATAAATTATAACCTGCGTATTTAGGATTTTTTATTATCCTTTCTACTTTATCGCGTGTCCAATCTTTCCCCCTGTAGCTCTTTCCCTGAAGTTCTTTTGCAATTTTTCGGCATCCAAGACCCTGTAGATACTTATCAAAAATACTCTTTACCAGAAGAATCTCTTCTGGTATTTGTGAGAATCGTTTAGTTTTCTTGTCATAAGTGTAGCCAAAAGGAGGTTTGCCTCCTTGAAACATTCCTCTCTTCGCACCAACTGCCGCTTTCTCTCTTGTTCTTTCTCGGTTTTGTATAACTTCAAATTGCGCAAGAGCACTTTTAATAAAGCCAAATATATCCCCTGGTTCCTCATCGAGTGTAGGTGGATTTTTGTCGATTATAACGATTGGTTTCCCTGTCGCAAACAGTATACTGCGAATTTCTTCAATTTCTATAATGTCTCTTGCCATTCTGTCCATCTTATACACTATAACAAAATCAAAGATATCTTTTGATAGGTCATCAATTAGTTCATTTAAGTTTTGCCGCTTGCTTAAGGGTTTCTTTGTGGCCGATACCCCAGGGTCGAGATATTTCTTTACAATAGCAACGTCATAGTTTTTGGCAAATTCTGCAGCTCTATCAATCTGTAGTAACATATCTTGTTTATCTGTTGAATGACGTCCATAAAATGCACATCTACTTCCAGGTTTTAAGATATCATTTAACTCCAAGTAAATGTGCCTCCTTTATGCCTGAGAATGGATATTTATATACTAAGTCAATATATATTTCTTCGACATTTACTGTTTTAATAATATCAAATAAAACATCTTTTGACTTAAAATTTATTAGGTCTTGTAAATTATCGATTTTGAGCATATATTCCTTTATTGAATCAACCTTTTTTGGTAATTGTTCCAGAGAGAAAATTTCTGAGGTAATATATTCAATTTCTAACTCTTTATTCTTTAGTAGTTTGTAACTTTCTACGATTTTTTCGTGTGTGTTATTTTCTGTCGTTAAATTTTTTTGAATTTGCTCTGAAATATTGCAGAAAAGATCTTCCTTTAATGATTCTGCACGTTTCTTTAAGACGGCCAGTCTTTGTTCCAAAGCTTTTTTACTCTTAATCTGATGTCTATTAAACAATCTGATAAAATCTGTCTTTACAAGTGCTTTAATGTATTCAAGAGCATGTTCTAGGACAAGTTTCTCAAGATAATCTTTATTTAACTCACTCTTACACTTATTACATTTGTATATAGCCTTAGAATAGCTTCCAATGAAAGGCATACTACATTTTGTACAATTAACGAAACCATCGAGAATATAATCCAATTCTAATTTTTTCTTCTTCCTTTTATTTACTTTTGGTCGACCCTCTTCAACCTTTTCATAAACGGTTTCCCATGTTTTTTTGTCGACAATTTTTAACACCTTATACTCCTGTGTGATTGGTGGAGAAGTTTCGAAATGAAGAACCCTGATGCCCATATAGGTGGGATTCTGTAATAATTCACGTATGTGGCCCGCTGTCCATTTTCGATCCTTGTTTTTTGATTTAATTATTGTCATTACCTGTTCAACGGTTTTCCCCTCTAAAACTAGGTTATACATCTCTTTTATAAGTGAAAGTTGCATTTCTTCTCTTATAATAGCTTTCTCAGGGTTTGATACATCTCTTTTATAGCCGTATGGAAGGTTACCAGGATTTTTACCTGAACGAAAGTCGGCTTCCCTTTTTGCTTTTATTCGCTCATGAATCTGTTTACCTTCCAATTGAACCATACACCCAATAAAAATTTCATATAATTCACCATTTGATGAATAGTTCATAGGCAGCTCTTCATCAGCAGTAAAAATTACTTTTACGTTATATTCTCTAAAAATTCTATACATTTTCAAATGTTGGATTACATTTCTCCCAAGTCTATCACGCTTGTAGACCAGTAAGTTTTTTATCTTCTTATCTTTGATAAGTTCAATGAGATTACTTAATTGCTCTCTTTCATCAATAGAAGTTTTTCTCGCAGAGATGGCATCATCGATAAATTCTTTTTCAACGATTAGATGATGATTTTTTGCTGCTTCAAAAGCTTTATACCTTTGGAGTTCTATTGAATGTTCCTGCATAGTAGTTGATCGGCGATAATATGCAACAGTTTCCATAACTCACCCCCAAATATTTTTCCTTATCAAATACTTATGACAGATTATCATTGGCTAGTCCTATAGATCCTCTTTACTTAATTCGTTCATTAATTCTTTCTTTGCGAGGTTAATCCAAAGCTCAAACCATTGCTCATTTGAATCCTCATCAGTGACAAAACTTACAGACCTAATTTTTATCTGCTTAGATTTTTCTTGTTTTGACATACCAGCACGCCCTTTTTCGAGAAAATTTTTGTATTAATCAAACTTGGTGAAAATCTTCTATATTGCTCAATTTTCTTAGCAGTCTATCTCTAACCAATTCCTCGTATAACCCCATGCAGAATAAGAATTTTACTTGTAGCTACATTTTAGATGTTGTGTAATTGATATTATTTTTATTCACCAGTGTGAAACTATTTTTTTATCGGTGAATATAAACACAAAAAAGAGAGAGTCTAATCCTTAACAGATTTGACTCTCTTTGTTTTTTTCGACAGATACCTTCACTACTTTTTCTGAACTTAACTGAAGTTGCTGATTTAACAAATGAACAGCTGAACTATGTCTTAGCTTTTGTTCCCAATTAGAAAACACTTCCATTATTTTTTCTTGATTTTTTTTATTTAAATCTTCCACCCCATCAAAACTGATGTCGCCTAATCGATATCGAACTTTCAACTTGTCCACCAAACTCCCCCTTTGTTCATGTCTATGCATGAAGGGAGTGTGGACAACCCTATTTCTTTTAGTTTTCATGATTTTCTCTAATTAGTCATATATATGAACTACCAGGACATGGAGGAATTGCAATGACAGAATCTTTTATGGAAAATGCCAGGGATATCGCACTTTATTGTCGTGTTTCTACAGATGAACAAGCTAGAGAAGGAGTATCCCTTGACGAACAACAGGAAAGGTTAAAAGCCTACTGCCGAGCAATGGGTTGGGGAGATGTTCCACTCATTTTTGTTGATGACGGATATTCGGCGAAAAACCTTGATCGTCCTCAGCTTAATAAGCTTCTAGACTTAGTGAGTAAAGGGAAAATTTCTAGAATCTTAGTTACTAAACTTGACCGTCTAAGTCGACGATTGCTTGATTTACTAAAGCTGATCGATGATTTTCAACAACAACAAGTCTCTTTTATTTCTATCAGTGAATCGTTTGATACCAATACTCCTTCTGGCCGTTTAACTCTACAAGTGTTAGGAGCTGTTGCAGAGTTTGAGCGTGAACGAATTCGAGAGCGTGTATTTGATAATATGCTTCATGCAGCAAACCAAGGGAAATGGCTTTCACAAAGTCCATATGGTTACGACTTAAAAGATAAGGAATTAGTTATTAATGAGGATGAATCTAAAATTGTAAAATTGATTTATGAAAACTACCTGCAAAAAGGTATGGGATATTACAGTATTGCTAAGGAACTGAACGAGAAAGGAGTACCTTCTAAACAAAAAAAAGAATGGTCTATTCGATCAGTTAAGATACTTCTTACGAATCCTGTTTATAAAGGAACCCTTGTATGGAATCGTACGGATAGAAGCAAGAAAAAACAAACTGAAAAAAATGATGATGAATGGGTTGTCGTGGACCATACCCATCCAGCTATTATCGATGCAGAAACATGGGAATCCGTTCAAAAGAGGATTAATAAGAAAAATATCCATCCACGCTCTAAGACAAGCCCCCATTTATTAGGAGGCATATTAAAATGTGGGAACTGTGGTGCAGCCATGAGCATTAGCTGGCATGGTCCAAAAACCAATAGAAGACGTGTTTATCGCTGTTCAGCAAATAAAAATAAAGGAACATGTACAAGTAAATCTTTTGATGCTACTGATGTTGAATCTTGGTTTAAAGAAGGTTTATTCAATTTGTCAAAGGAATTAGATCAGAAATATGTATTCATGCTTGTAAGTCAAGTGCAAGAAGATGAACAAAAAGAGGTACAACAACAAACCCACTCTGCAAAGAATAGGTATAAACGAAAGGTTGAAGCATACACCGCAGGGTTAATCGAGCTAGAGGATCTACAAGCCGAAAAAGGTCGTTTAGAAAAAATAATGACAAATGCTGAGAACCAGAAATCAACAACAACAGTCAATACAACAGCGCTAGAAGAATTGTTAAACAATAAAATTATAACCATTATTGAAGCAATAGATAATTTGCCGGTTGTTGAAGCCAAATCATTGATCCAAACTCTTGTAGAGAAAGTGATTCTATATGGTGAAAAGGATATTGAAATATCATTGTTAACTCCCTAACTTTACGAGAAGAAAGCGGTCAACTTAAGTTGGCCGCTTTTTCTACTAAACTTCTTCTTTCATAATTACAGATTGTTTCGTCAATAGAACTCTTTAAATAACTATTCAATTTTTAAAAAATACCAATTTTACAGAAGTAATGTTACTGGTATCACTTTACTACAATATGATTATGCTAGTAACATTATCTTTACCTTTTTATCACCTTGAGTTAATTCAAGTAAAATTTCTTTCGCATTAACCCATTACAAGACGCACCAGACCTAGTTCTGAATATGAGTCGACCTAATAAATGACCGATCAACATTACTGTATATTGTTACACAACTTTTCTATTTAACTCAACATCTCAAGCGTTACTTGTACACCTTTCTCATGTCTCTCAATAAACCTTTGAACCGCATGTTTTATAAATCTTTTAGGCTGTTTGAATGGCTTATTACTAAAAGGACAACTAATAAATCCACTTTCATTAACAAGTTCACCTTTAATTTTTTCGTTTTCACATAACAGTCCATACACTTCTTTAATAATAGAATCTAGTTTGCTCTTTTCAATTTTTTTATTTGACTGTTCACTACCCTCATTTGCGATAGCACAAAATGACTTATATGGCATTTCAAGTTTTATATTTCGCTTATCTTTTCCTTTCACATCAGTTTTTTTCTTATTTGTATTTTTATCCTCTTTTTGATTCGTTTTTTCTTTTGTACTCTTTAACTCCTTCAATTCCTTATCCATAATTTCAAATAACTCAATCAAGGTCTTATTCTCCTCAATTAGATCTTGATTCTGTGTAATAACTTCAACCATACTTTGATTAAGTAATGAATGTTCTTCCAACAGTTGTTGAACCATTCCTTCAAGTGATTGATTTTGTTCTGCCAAATCAGAATTATAATGCTGTCCATCATCTTTTTCTTTCTTTTTACAATCTACTTGATGAATAGCTTCTTCATTTGTATATTTATCTCTCCACTCTTCATTTTTTTCAATTGTTAAGTTTTTTATATACTCTTCATACACACTCATGATTTGTGGAAGACCAGGACGTTTTTCTTCTATAAATGCAAATAACTCCTCTTCAGTTATAATCCATCCATTTTTACGATTTGAACTAGGTACGCCAGCAATCTTTCTTTCCCTTAACCATCTAGTGACCATTTGTATTGAATCTGTTATGTAATATTTGTCTAGTAACTTTACAGCTTCGTGCACGTTATAATTCCTCATTTGAAAACCTACCTTCAACTTTACTATTGTAAATATATGAAGGTTGTATTAATGAAAATGCTAATAATAAATTAATTTATACTGGCTAAGCTATTATTTATTTAAAAATCTTCATCAAAAAGTACCAGGTACTTTTTAATGAAGATTTTTCTTTGAAATAAACCCTAGTAAAAGAAAATATGGTAAATTCTTAATCGCACCCATAATTTAACTACCCCAAATTTCAAAATCAGCTTCAGAAGCATTTATCCACTGATAAGTTGTGGTAAATAATCTTTGTAAAGAATCTCTACCCCAAAGTGCCTCTCGCTCCCCCCAGGGTTGTACAATAATTATTTTATACATCCATTCTGCTACTCCAAAATTTTCAATTATTGAATCAAGTAAGACTCTATTTCCCATTTTGATTTCTGTAGATTTCCTTTTATTACTTTCTAACCTATCCCTAATTTCTAATATTAAGTTTTTGTTATTAATCCAGATTGTACTTCTTATTGCTTGTGAACAAACCACTTCGAAATCTCCAAGCCTAGCACCAGGAACTACATCATTTCCTCCTCCACCCTTACAATGGTATAAACAGATTTCTTTTTTATTTGCATCAAACGAGATTATATCAGCTATCTCATTACTACCATCATCTTGTATTATTAGTGATTCACTATTAAGTTTAAAACTTAGGTAATCAATCATCCAATCATGGATGGGTTTCCTCCATTTCAGGTCTTCTTTACTACGTTTTTTTCTAGTTTCAAACCTGATTTGACAACCATCCCAACTTAGTCTTTTGTATATTTCTAAGAAATTTGTTATTTCTTGGGAAGATTCAATTTCATAATATGAATTCCTTATTACCAATCCATTTTTTAAATAAATCCTTGGTGGATACATATTTAAAAATTCTTTTAATGGCAAAGTTCTCAAACCATACTGAACGGTAAAGTCTCCATCTATTTCCCATCCATCTGTGATTGAATAATTTATATCATCTATGGTTTCTGTTTCTGTTAACTCTAAATGTAAAGTCAATTTACCGAGATTATTGTCAAAGTCATCAATAATAAAAGCAGGCGATTTGATCATATACTTTTCACCCTGCTCTGATCTAATTTCAAAATACTTATTATAAATATTTTCATCTAAATAAATAACTAATGGACGTTCTTCGAGAACGCTGATCTCTTGTGGAAAAATAAGTTTCTCTAACATAGGAAAGCCAATTTGGTTCTGATTTTGAGCAATATCTAACGCACGTTCTTTGCACCATAACAAAAAGTCGTCTATTTTTCCACGTTCTAAAGACCATACCCTACCTTTGGCAGTTGAAACACCCAAATATTTCTCAGACATATCGCGGGTTAGTGCGTGACCTGCTGTAAAGAAGTTTTCATCGGTTTTGGAAATACTATTATGAACACTGTTTCCAATATGACTTTTATATGAAGGATTCTTTCTACTCTGTCCTAAAGCATTTTTCATACCAAGAGTTACATAATCATTTAATTTAGTTTTATTTATTACATTTGCCAATTTTTTATGAGAAACTCTAGTAACCTCTTCATTTAATATTTCTTTTAGTAATAATTTTGAAATCCAAGGTAAAGTTGTACCTTCAAATAGAATGTTAGATAAGGTATCAAAATAAAATAAATGTAAATTATATCTTTTTTCAATAATTGGAGTCTCCGTTGCCCATTGAGGGCTCTCTTCATGAAGTGTTATTACTATTAAAAGGTTTTCTGCTGCTTCATGTTTAATATATTCAATCTTTAAATTACTATTAGATTTATTATCACCTATTTTTATATCTTCGCTAAATTGTATAAAACTCTCTAAGCAATCGTATAAAGTTACACTATAAAAAGGCTTTATAAAATCTTTATATAGTCTTTTGTCAAAGAATTTACTGTCGAAAACTCTACTCATTCTATACCCTATTGCATCCTCAATATTATCAATCAAACTGTCCCATCCATCTTCGTTCTGGTGTACTAATCTAAATAGACTTTTAAATTCATTTTCCTCAGCAACTATAAACGATTTTGGTTCTACACCACCATTTATACGGCTAACCCTTCCAATAAATTGTATAGTTAAAGGAAAAGACTTTGGAAGCGAATGAAATGATAGAATGTTTAAATCTGGGATATTTATCCCCTCACCAACCATACCTACACATACGATTCCATCAATTTGGTTAGCCTTTAATTCTAAAATCACCTGTTCATTATATTTTTTACTTTTTTGGTAATTAATTTCTTTCAAATTTAACCCCAGACTCGTATATTCATTAATTATTTCTGATGATTCTTTAACATTTTTCGATCGTGCTAATATTTTCGGTATTTCACCATTTGTACGGAGGGCTTCAGCAATTTCTTTGGTTTTAAGTGCAATTTTCTTGTGTGTTGCATCTATTATAGGTATATACTCTATTTTTTGGTATATTCCATCTTCAATAGCCTTCTTTATAGGATAGTGATAAATCAATTCTCCTTTAATTTTTTGATGATCATTTCTAAATGGAGTTGCTGTCAAAAAGACTTTTTTTGAACCCTGAAAGTCAGAAACTATTTGATTCCATGTATCAGCTTCTACATGATGTGCCTCGTCAATAAAAACAATATCGAATAAATCTTGAGGAGGTTGAATTACATTTTCATAAAATGAGCTGACAGTATTAGGAGTTGCGATTACAACATCATATCCTTCAAAAGCATTCCAATCTTCTTCCGTTTTACATTTTTTCCCTAAGTTTTTAACCTTTGGTTTAGGTACTGTACTTGGAATAATTCCACCTTCTCTAAGCACCTTAAACTCCTTAAACCTTTCATATATCTCTCCTTTTAAAAGTAAGGAAGGTATTACAATTAAGATTCTTTTCCCTTTAAGTCCGAAAGACAATAACTGCATTAATTCTGTTTTTCCTGAGCCCGTTGGTAAACTTATAAGTGATGGTTCATTACTTTTGGTATAGTGTGCCAATGTAGCCCAATATGCCCCTAATTGACTCTTTCTAACAATATCCTCTTTCAATTTAAATTGATCATAGTATTCCTGAAAGTACGGCATTGGCTTCATTCCTTAATTGTTTGTTAGACCTATCATACCAAAAAAACCCATATCTTTGTTATGTATTGTCGATAATTGTTGTATTTTAATTACTGCAATCTAAAGGAAAATAATAAATAAGTGAATCGTCTCGTCAACAGAGATATTACATTTAAAACCACGAAAAAAACACGGTATCCACATATTAGATACCGTCTTTCCAATAAACATCTTTACGAAACGAAGCATAGCCATCCTATATCATAGAAGTTATTTATATTGGATAAATGCGCACTCAATGTTACAATTATTTCCATAGAGTTTTTTAGGGGGCGTTATCATTGTATTATGGAAGCACTTTTAGAATTTTTCATGAAGGTGAGCTATACAGTTATTTACGACAAAGAGAAGTTACAATCCGAGAAACAATCTATAATGCGAATGAGGATTATATTCTTAATGTAAATGAAACAGAATACATTGATCATTTATATGATGAATTATCTCTTGAACCAATAAATTTTGATTTTGAAAATGCATATGCTGAACAAGTTGAGAAAAATGTCCAAGTAAATGACAGGTTTTATGGTAATTCTACTCAGAGAAAACTAGTCTATGTTTACCATATACCTTTTACGGGAACTCATGAATTATTAAAACTTCAACCTAGCACATTTACTGTTTGGACTGAGAAGATTCAAACTAATAACAATGAAATAATCTTTGAAATCATTGATTATTACTCAAATGTTGATCAAATAAACAGTGAATATAATAGAAAGGTACAATACTTACAAGGCAATGCTAATAATAGCATGAAGGACGTACAACTATTTAACGTTGCCTTAAAAGGAAAAATTAAATCCCAATTCACTACACGTAAACAGGAGCTACTAAATAGAAGGAAACAAATGTCAGCATTAAGCGTACCTATAAAAAAATCTACTGAGGTACCGAAAACATTTTCAATTCCTGCTCCTCAAATGAAGAAAAAAATAAGAACAGCTCCATCTGTGCAGGAAAGAGGTTTCCAACCAGAGCCCGCTTTACCAGAACACACTTATCAAGATATTTTAAAAATAATACATGACATGGGGAAAGAATTTGAAAGAAAACCTTCTGTTTATAATGGGAAAGAGGAAGAGCATCTTAGAGATCATTTTCTTATGATGTTGGAACCTAACTTTGAAGGATCTGCAACTGGAGAAACTTTTAATAAAAAAGGAAAAACCGACATATTGTTAAGACACGAAAACACAAATGTTTTTATTGGTGAATGTAAGTTTTGGAAAGGAAAAAAGGTATTCATCGATACCATTAGCCAACTTCTAAGTTATTTAACCTGGAGAGATTCCAAAGCAGCAGTGATTATGTTTGTAAAAAATAAAGAATTTACCAATGTCATTGAGACTGTGAAAGAAGAAACACCTAACCATCCCAATTATTTAGGTTTTGTCAATGAAAAAGATCATTCCTGGTTAAATTACAGATTTCATATTAATGGCGATAAAAACAGGGAAGTAAAAGTGGCAATAATGCTTTATCACATTCCAGACTTAAATTAGGAAAATTCCCAACTAATAACTAATAAAATGACCACTTTTAACAGTGGTCATTTTATTTTTAAAAAAACAAAGGTTCTTACATAGTAGCTCTATTTTTTTCTTCCCAATAATTTATATCTTTAAGCCATAATTTACATTCCTCTATAAAATGTAGGTATTTTAATTTAGTTTTAGACCGAATACTATTATCCCTAGAATACGTAAATTCTAACTCATGCATAAACTTAGAAATATCTTTACGTAAATCCTCATTAGAAACCCATATTAGTGGGGTTCCATTTGATGTACCTAATACAGTCTGGCTTTTTCGTACGCTTTCAACTTCTTCATTAATTTTCCTGTATCTATTTGTGAAGTATGGTCCTTGAGGTTTAATTGGCATAAAATAACTCCTTTAAGTTTTTGATTAATATGAACTTAAACCTCAAGGTTTATTCATTACATATGTATTTTAACTAACATCTTTACGATACGATGCCCAGCCTTCGTTCATGATTTTCGTCTCAAGCTGCGGCCAGAAATATAACATTTCCTCCCGCATCATCGTAAGGATATCCCGCTGCCAGTCTTCAAGTTCTCGACTATATTCTTCGATAAATAATAAGATATCTTTCTCTGGTCTAGGTGGGAGTTTTTTCTTTTTCTTCGGCTTAATGATTTTTGGTTTATTTTTATCATCAAGTGACCATAAATCATCATATGGTGAAGCAGTTTTAGGTTGTTCATCTTCATCGTCTTCAAGGTCGTCAAGACTCCAAGCTAATTTGGGTCGCATTAATGAAGGGTCAATATGCTCTTGAATCGCAAGAACCGCATCTAAAAAGGTCTCCACCTCTTTTGTTCCATATAAATGTTCATAATGCTTTACCCTTTCGGCAGTTGCTGCCATGCTTTCAACCATGTCTCTTTTGGTATTGCTGAAGCGGTAATTATTTTTAAAGAAGTCACAGTGTGCCAATACATGTGCGACGATGAGTTTGTTTTGGATAAGTGAATTGGAATCTAACAGGAAGGCATAACAAGGATCTGAATTAATGACGAGTTCATATATTTTACTCAAGCCTAAGTCATATTGAAGCTTCATTCGATGGAATTGCTTACCAAAACTCCAGTGTGAAAAACGAGTTGGCATTCCATATGCCCCAAATGTATAAATGATGTCTGCTGGACAAATTTCATAGCGCATCGGATAATAATCAAGTCCAAAACCGTCTGCAATCTCAGTAATTTCTGAAATGGCATATTCGAGTGCCTTTTGATCTTCCTCTCTCACTGTTAATCTCCTCCTTTTTGTCCTTACAACACTTTATGAACAAACCATCAAAATGATGAGGATGGAATGAAATTAACAGTGAAATATCTAAAAATTTAATTGGTTATCAACATAAAAAGAGAGCGTTCTTACTAAACACTCTCTACCTAAATTCTTCTATGCTCAACGAAATTAACGATTCTGTTTTCGGGTTAAACAGCATAACTACACGCACATTAAATGCACGTTCTTTTGTTTGAACCTGTAATTCAAATGTATCCTTTGCTTGTGCATCAGAGATTTCTTCTCTTCCTTTAAATTTATAATCGCTCACTTTTCCTTCAGGGAAATTCAACTTAACAACTTCTACCGCCATTTTGCCCCATTTTTCATAGTTTATTGCTTGTTCTTCTTCTTTTTCAGGTTCAGGCTCAGCACTAGCAAAAGTACTCATCATCCCAAAAGCTAGACAACTACATAGAATTGTAATTATGCATGATTTAACAATAAAGTTTCTGCCCATGAAGAGAATCCCTCCTAATACATCGTTTCGTTAATATAGCTATTTTCCCTGCCATCGCAACAAAATATACAACGTTAATTAATATTCTTTGCTTGTTCAGCAATCATTAATCCTATTTCTTTATTTCGCTTCCATTCCTCCGGGAAAACTGAAAGTGGTGGAGCTTGTTCTTTAACCTCATAGCTTATTTCAATCGTATATGCTGGTCGTTTAAATCGTGTAATAAACCAATCTGTTAAACCTCCACCAGTTGCCTTTTTCGGTGGTTTTGCAAGGTCATACCCGGTAAGCTTAGAAATTTCGTTGGCAATTTCAAAATCCCGTTTCACTACTTGTTGGTCATTTTTATAATGCCAAAAAATGACTCTTCCTGAAGAATGATAAGCAATAGAAATCACTGGGTCTTCCTCAATGATAAATTTGACTAACGATCTCACTTCTTCTGCCTCAAGAGGACTCTGTCCCTTATAGTAGCGATAAGCCGCATGTTCTTGAGCTCCTTTTATCTCTTCCCAACCAGCAGGATATTGTCGGTTTAAATCTACCCCTAGTCCATTGGCCTTCCATCTTTGCAGATTTAATTGATTATGATTCATCTCTAATAAAAGCTGCTGATAACCAATTGAAAACATATTTATTCCGTTTTGCTGTATTGTCACCCCGTCTGGATTGATCATTGGAACAAACCAAATAGATACTTCATCTAAAATTTCAGGGTGATAATTCCCTACCTTCTCATTTCGCTCATAAGCAGTGGCATAAGTGTGAATCATCTTCATCAGAAGTTGAGTTGTCATCCACTCTCTTCCATGATGTGATCCAACAAAAAGAACATGTTTTTTACCTTTCCCCAGCTTTATTGCTGGTATATCTCTCCCAAACGGCGATGTACCAATACTAGTTACCTCAATAATTTCAGGATGATTTTTCTTTACTATATTTGTCTCATTCATCATCTTCTCATATGTATATTCACCATTGTCATCCGCAAATGCCACATGACTTAGTAAAAATAAACAGCATCCTATCACCGAAATAAACCTCAACATACTAACACTCCAACCATTCATAATCTTTCTTTATTTTTTGCAAATATCGAATGTCTAATATGGTAATTCAAGTCAATTTTTAATTGGAGATGTGTCCAATATTTACAGTGAGAAATATTAGAGCAACTCCATACACTAAAGTTAACTCCTAAAAAGGAGGCTTGAAGTAATGAATACAGCTGATTATGACAAAGCATTGTATTACACACACAGGTCACAATGGGATAACCTGTTAATACTAATGGTAAGAACAAAGGATGACTTCCTTTCAAAGAAAATCGAACATTTTCTTCACGCATATAATTTCGAAAAAGACTATACTGTCATTGAGCGACAATTATATTCTTTACTACGATATATTGACCATGCATCACATGATTTTGACGAAGAAGAAATAACAGCATTGTTATAAGATAAAAGGAAGGGGAAATTTCCCCTTCCTTTATTATTTTTTTTAAATTAAAACGGAAACCCCTAATTGGGTTTCCGCCTTTTTAATCGATTATACTTGTGCACCTATTAAATCATGAATTTGCTTCATTACATCTCCGGAAATTTCCTTTAATGTTTCCTCACTATGCTCAAGGGAGTTCCCTTTCACGCCAAAGTAAAACTTTACCTTTGGCTCAGTACCAGATGGACGTAAACAGAACCAAGATCCATCCTCTAAGAAGTATTTCAATACATTTGACTTTGGTAAATCAATGTTTTGTTTGTTTCCTACAAGAAGATCCGTTCTTTCACTTGCCTTATAGTCCTCAACACTCACTACCTTCTTACCAGCAATCTCCGTTGGTGGAGTGCTTCGGAAAGTTGCAAGGATGTTATTAATTTGTTCTGCGCCTTCTTTACCTTTTAATGTTAACGATTCTAATCCTTCTTTGTAAAAGCCGTATTCAGCAAAAATTGCCAATAGCGCATCATATAATGACATTCCTTTTTTCTTATAAAAAGCTGCTACTTCCACACCTAAAAGCGCTGCTTGAACTGCATCTTTATCACGAGCAAAGTCACCAATCAGGTAACCATAGCTCTCCTCATAACCAAATTGGAAGGTATATTGACCTGTTTGTTCATATTCCTTAATTTTTTCACCGATAAATTTAAACCCTGTTAATGTATCGATTGTAACAAGGCCATACGATTTAGCGATTTCTCTGCCAATTTCTGATGTTACGATTGTTTTCAGCACTACGCCATTTTCAGGTAAGATCCCTTTTTCCTTCTTTTGTGATAAGATGTAATGCAGCAAAATTGCCCCTGTTTGGTTACCTGTTAGTACAACATATTCACCGTTGGAATCCTTAACTGCAATCCCTAAGCGATCTGCATCTGGATCTGTTGCAATTAAAAGGTCTGCATTCACTTCTAATCCATCACGAATGGCGAGTTCAAATGCAGCATGCTCCTCTGGATTTGGAGATTTTACTGTTGAGAAATTCGGGTCAGGAAGCTCTTGCTCCTCAACAACCTTAATGTTTTCATATCCTAGTGCTTCAAGTCCTAATCTTACTGGCTTATTAGCAGTTCCATGTAACGGTGTGAAAACGATATGTAAGTCCACTTCCTTTGATAAAGTAGGGTTCAAAGAAATCGTTTTTAACTTTTCAGTATAAGCTGAGTCAATTTCTTCACCAATCATCTTTATCAAACCAGCTTCTTTTAACGTACTTTCGTCCTGTACCTCAATAAGCAATTCATTTTCAATTTCATTTACTTTTGCAATCACTTCATCAGCTTCAAGTGGTGGAAGTTGTCCGCCATCAGATCCGTATACCTTGTATCCATTATATTCTGGTGGGTTATGACTTGCAGTAACTACAATTCCTGAAAATGCATTTAAATGACGTACCGCAAAGGATAATTCAGGAGTAGGTCTTAGCTCATTAAATACATAGGTTTGGATCCCATGAGTTGCAAGTGTTTTTGCCGCTTCCATTGCAAATTCTGGTGATTTATGACGGGAATCATATGCAATGACAACGCCTTGTTTCTTAGCATCTTCACCAGCATCTTCAATGAATTTTGCCAATCCTTCTGAAGCTTTACGAACGGTATACAAATTCATTCGATTTGTACCAGGTCCGATCTCACCACGCATGCCACCTGTGCCAAATTCAAGATCTTTATAGAAACAATCCTCTAACTCCTTAGGATTATTTTTTGTTTCAAGTAATAGTTTTTTTATTTCAGCATCCAAGTTTGATGCGCTTTCCCATAAATCATATTTTTCTAACCAGCTCATAATGTTCCTCCTTATAGGTAACTATAAATGTTATCATTTCCTTATTCTCCATTTTTTTGAGGATTCCTGCAAGCTATTTTTGTTAGTTTTTAACAATCATTTCATAGAACCAATACTAAAAGGAACAAAGATGAGATTATATTGAAAATTTCGAGAGCGAATCCTTTAACTCCTTACTTACTTTTTCCAATTCGGTTGATAATTCGATTAAGCCCTCGCCAATATCCAATTGTTGATTACTAAGAGAAGCAACTTCTTCAGATGAAGCGGAAGACTCTTCAGCTACTGCAGTTACATTTTCCATCGCTTCATAAAGAACCCCTTGTGATTTTTCTAAATGGTCAATCGAAACTGACACTGATTCCAATTGACTTAGAAAATCAGTTGTTTCTTTTTTAACAGACAAGAAAATCGTGTTAGATTCCTTAATTGACTCAACCTGCTCTTGAAATAATGGATATGCATCAGATAAAACCGAAACGGTCTCATCAATCTCAACCTGAATCTTTTCTGCTATGTCTCCAACTACCTTTATAGATTGACTTGATTGATCGGCTAACTTTCTAATTTCTCCTGCCACGACCATAAAACCTTTACCAGCTTCGCCCGCTCTAGCAGCCTCTATTGCAGCATTTAAAGAAAGAATATTGGTCTTTTGGGTAACACTATTAAGCATGTCGACTATTTTCTTGATTGATTGAGTACTTTCACTTAATTGGTCAACTTTTGATATGAGTGACCGGTTCATTTCTTCCGTTTTACCCGTCTTTGCGATTAACCCATCCATATAAATGGTCCCCTGTATACTGACCTTATTCACTTCGTTAGCAGAATCTCTCATCACTCGATTAGCTTGTAACACTTGTTCCATTTGTTCTGTAATCGTTAAACTCAATTGTGTCCCCGATTCTGCTTCTACGGCTAAGGTTGACGCACCCATAGCAATTTCATCTGTCGCCGTTGCAATCTCCCTTGCTGCTTCCGCCGTATTATGAGAGGCAGTTGTGAGATTTCCCGCTGTCTTTAGAACCTCGTTTGATGAGTTACTAACCTGTTGTACAAGATGGGTGATTTGTTCCATCATTTCATTAAAACTCTGCGCCAGTTGGCCAATTTCATCTTTGCTTTTAATGGTTGAGCGAACAGTTAAATCCCCTTGTTTACCTTTTTCCATTAACATGGTCATTTGTGATAGAGGAGCACCAATTCGTTTAGCTACAAGAAAACCGATTCCAATAGCAATAATCGCTGCTGCAATAGCCATCATCACTGTTAATGTTTTTATTGATGAGGTTTCTTTCTCTAATATTGATTTCGGATATTCACCAGCAACTACCCATCCGGTCTGTTCGATAGGATGAGAAGCACTTATCATCTTTGATTCATCGGTGATCATTTCTGTTTCAAAAGCATCTTCCTGGTTGGTTGAGTAAACCAATTGTTGATCACTTAATATTCTTGTGAATCCGCCATCACCAAGTTGTACAGTTGATAGATGTTTTTCAAGATCTGTTAAATTTATTTCCATTAATAGAAGAAACTGTGACGTTCCCCCAGAAATTTTTATAAGCCTTGATAAACCGAAGTTTGGCTCTCCTTGTTTTAAGACACCTTCTTTAGTCGTTTCAATCCAGCCTACATCTCCATTTAGACTAACTGCTTTTTTAAACCAGTTTTGGTCGTAAAGATCTTCTGGTAATGATGCAGCGGTTGAGATTGCTTTAACATCTTTATCTATTGGTATTAATGATAATGATACAATAGAGCTATTTCTAAAGAGAATATTATCCAACAAAAGAGATGCTTCTCTTTCAGCCATTATTTTATCAAATTCACTTGTGGTTTCCCTTGTATAATCTGCTAGCAAATCTGTTAATTCCTTCGTGGTGACAATCGAAACTGTTTGCTTAACATATTCGCCAAAAACAATATCTAGCTTTTCAGCAGTCTGGATGATTGTCTGTTGGCTTCCCTCTGAAACCTTCTTTTCAATGATACTCTTGGAGCTTACATAGGAAAATATCCCTACCGTTACTACTAAAAGAAGAATACTACAAAAAAAGACTAAAAATAATTTTATTCCAACAGTTTGCAATTTTAGAGATATTCTACTATTTGTGTTTTTCTTCCGTAACAGCTTATTCTTCATATTTTCTAGCTTTTTAGGTAACATCTTCTTCCCCCACACTCTAGTCTATGTAATCGTTAACATTATACCATTCGACATATTTTGTAGTGTTATAATTTATGAAAGTTCGTTATTATTTCATCATTAATAGTACTTTAGTACCATAAAAATACAAAAAAACTAGAAAGACCGTTTGATTGCGGCTTTCTAGTATATAAGCTTCTACTGTCTGTATGTTATTTGGTAAATGTCCGGTCTTCGATCCTTTAACTGACGTACGGTTCCAGATTGGCGTTGTCTCCTAAGGACCTCAAGATCCACATCACCAATAACAACCATATCAATATTAGGGTTCGTTTCTCCTACGATTCCATCACGAGCAAACTCAAAATCTGACGGTGCAAAGATTGCTGATTGGGCGTACTGAATGTCCATATTTTCGGTTTGTGGTAAATTACCGACGGTCCCAGCAATGACTGTATAAATCTGGTTTTCAACCGCTCTTGCTTGTGCACAGTACCTTACTCTTAAATAACCTTGACGATCTTCTGTACAAAATGGTGTAAAAATGATTTTAGCTCCTTGATCTGTTGCAATTCTTGCGAGCTCTGGAAATTCGATATCATAACAAATTTGAATGGCAATTCTGCCACAATCTGTATCAAATACGCGTACACGATCGCCCCGACTAATCCCCCACCATTTTCGTTCATTAGGTGTAATATGGAGTTTATATTGTTTTTCAATCGTGCCATCTCTACGGAATAAATAGGCGATATTATAGATGTTCTCATCTTCCTCCACAAAATGAGATCCACCAATAATATTAACGTTGTACCTCACCGCCAAATCTGTAAACAATTGTATATAATCCTCTGTATACTCTGTTAAACGCTGAATGGCTTTACTTGGTGATTTTTCTTCTAAAAATGACATAAGCTGTGTTGTGAATATTTCAGGAAAGACAGCAAAATCACTTCCTGCATCAGATGCGACATCTGTATAGTATTCCACTTGCTTCGCAAAGGCATCAAATGAATCAATTTGTTTCATTTCATATTGAACAACACATATACGAACAGGGAATGATGTTTTATAATGCTGTTTTGATTTTCCTGCATAATCAATATTGTTCCATTCCATTAAAGTTGCGAATTTATTTGACTGTAAGTCATCTGGTAAGTAATTCGGGTTAATCCTCATTAAAGTGAAACCATTCATTAACTGAAATGACAACACCGGATCATAGATTTTATGATGAATCACTTCTTCAACATAAGATCTTGGTGAAAGTTCTTCCGAATGTTTATGGTAATTTGGAATCCTCCCACCTATGATAATACTCTTTAAATTCAACCTTCTTGCTAAATCCTTACGAGCCTCATACAAACGGTTTCCAATCTTCATTCCGCGATATTCTGGATGTACCATGACTTCAATTCCATATAAATTATAGCCATCTGGATTATGATTCGAAATATACCCCTCGTCTGTAATATCATCCCAAGTATGTTTATCATCATATTCATCAAAGTTAACGATTAAGCTTGAGCAAGACCCGATAATTTCCCCATCAAATTCGGCACATATTTGTCCTTCAGGAAAATGCTCTATATGACTCACTAGTTGTTCTCTTTCCCACGGAACCATCCCTTTAAAGCATTTCTCTTGTAGTTTAATGATTTCATCTATATCTTTGCGTTCTATTTGTCTGATAATCATTTTCTTCTCAAATTTTGATAAATCGATTTTCGACATGCTTTGTTGTCCCCTACTTTCTCTAGTCCACCACTTTTTACTATTACCCTAATAAAAGTGAACTTAAACATTTGATAAAACTAAAATTCCTATTTTTCACTTTCAAATACATAGATATTGTACAATTAATGGCTATGCTTTAATATTACATAAGAATACCTTACTACTTTTTCCGTGTAAAAGGGAGAGAAACCATTAAATATGTCAAACGAAGTAGCGAAGAAATTAGAAGCCTATCAATTTATTGCCTTTGCAGCAGCTCTTATTGCCACCTTAGGAAGTTTATATTTTTCTGAGATCCTACTTTTTATTCCATGTGAACTTTGCTGGTATCAACGTATTTTTATGTATCCACTTGTGATCATAACGGCCATATCAATTATAAAAAAGACACATGATACAGCCATTTACACGTTTGTGCTATCCATCATTGGAGGATTCATTTCTTTGTACCACTATTCCATTCAAAAGGTACCATTTCTCAATGAGAATTCACCCTCATGCGGCCTAGTTCCCTGTAATACAGATTATATCAACTGGCTAGGATTTATAACCATACCATTTTTAGCGCTTATTGCATTTATTATTATTTCAATATGTAGCCATTTAATGATGAAACAAATGAAAGAAGGTAAGTAAGTATGAAAAAACTCATTATTTTTGTATCAATAATCGTCGTGTTATTTGGAGGTCTTGCGTTTGTAACAACGTATTCTAATAGCCAAAAGGCAAAAGGAAATCCGTATGGAAAACCAACACTTAATCCTGCGACTCTTTCGCAATTAGACGATCCATTATATCAAAATCAAATATTGCCTGAAGAACTTCAAGAGCGCCTAGATGCTGGAGAAACGTTAAGCGTTTATTTCTATAGTCCTACTTGTCCAGCATGCCAAGAGACAAGTCCTATTCTTGTACCTTTAACAGATGAGCTTGGGATTGACTTAAAAAAGTTTAATCTACTTGAATTTGAAGATGGCTGGAATGATTATAATATTGAAGCAACTCCAACAGTTATCCATTTTGTTGATGGAAAAGAAGTGAAGCGCATTGTTGGATATCAAGAAGAAGCTACTTTTAGAGAGTGGTTTAGTGATATTACGGCTACTGAATAGAATGTTGGTTTCGTATAGCTGTCCTATTATTAGGACAGTTATTTTTTTGTAGCTAGATTGCTTTTCATTCAGACAGCTTTCGACTTCTGGCGCATGAACCTGTCTGAACTTACCTTCACTTCAGACAGCTTTTGGCTTCTGGCACATGAACCTGTCCGAACTTGCCTTCACTTTGGACAGCTTTCGGCTCCTGGCGCTTGAACCTGTCCGAACTTGTCTCCACT
This sequence comes from Litchfieldia alkalitelluris, assembly GCF_002019645.1. Lineage (GTDB taxonomy): Bacteria > Bacillota > Bacilli > Bacillales > Bacillaceae_L > Litchfieldia > Litchfieldia alkalitelluris. The sequence continues at coordinate 4,704,689 of NZ_KV917374.1, forward strand.
TCGGACAGCTTTCGGCTTCTGGCGCTTGAACCTGTCCGAAGTTGAGCACTCTTCGGACAACTTTCGGCTTCTAACGCATGAACCTGTCTCAAGTTGCGCACTCTTCGGACAGCTTTCGGCTCCTGGCGCATGAACCTGTCCGAACTTGCCTTCACTTCAGACAGCTTTCGGCTTCTAGCACATGAACCTGTCCGAACTTGCCTTCACTTCAGACAGCTTTCGGCTTCTAGCACATGAACCTGTCCGAACATGCCTTCACTTCAGACAGCTTTCGGCTTCTAACGCATGAACCTGTCTCAAGTTGCGCACTCTTCGGACAGCTTTCGGCTTCTGGCGCATGAACCTGTCCGAACTTGCCTTCACTTCAGACAGCTTTCGGCTTCTGGCGGATGAACCTGTCTCAAGTTGCGCACTCTTCGGACAGCTTTCGGCTCCTGGCGCATGAACCTGTCCGAACTTGCCTTCACTTCAGACAGCTTTCGGCTTCTAGCACATGAACCTGTCCGAACTTGCCTTCACTTCAGACAGCTTTCGGCTCCTGGCGCGTGAACCTGTCCGAACTTGCCTTCACTTCGGACAGCTTTCGGCTTCTGGCGCATGAACCTGTCTCAAGTTGCGCACTCTTCGGACAGCTTTCGGCTCCTGGCGCATGAACCTGTCCGAACTTGCCTTCACTTCGGACAGCTTTCGGCTTCTGGCGCTTGAACCTGTCCGAACTTGTCTCCACTTCGGACAGCTTTCGGCATCTGGCGCGTGAACCTATCCGAACTTGCCTTCACTTCGGACAGCTTTCGGCTCCTGGCGCGTGAACCTGTCCGAACTTGCCTTCACTTCAGACAGCTTTCGGCTTCTGGCAGTCAAGTCCATAATATTGTGTAAAATACTAATACAATGTTTTCAACTGTTTTCAAGGTTTGGGGTTAGGTCTCCCCTTACATTTTTTTTTGCGAAAGCTTCCATGATTTTTCTTTTGCATATCCAGGAGAGGCTGTCAAAGGCCTTTCACTTTGATAGCCTCTCCTGGATATGCCATAATACCATAATTGGAAGTTTCGGTAAAAATACTATAGGGACTTCTTCCGGGAGTATGCATTCTCTTGATATTCCATTAAGACTGCACCTACTAAACGAAAAGCAGACTGTGTATTCGGAAATATCCTAATGACTCTTTCTCTTCTTCGTACTTCTTGATTTAAACGTTCAAGAGAATTGGTACTTCTCAGATAACATCGCATACCTTCGGGATGATTCATATACTGAATGGTATCTTCGAAACCTTCTTCAAAAATTTGAAGAGCCTTCTCATACTTTGGGATATCTCCATATTGACTCATTAGTTCATTTTTAAAAGTACGAATATCCTCGATCGTAATTGCTTCAAACACTCGTTTTATCATCTTACGAATATCAGCAGAGTCTTTCTTTGGCAGCTTGTTAATAATATTTCGTTTAAAATGTACATAACACCTTTGCCAGCTAGTACCTATAAATTCACGTTGTATTGCCTTCTGTAACCCTTTATGTGCATCTGAAATAACAAGTTTTGGGGATTGAAGCCCACGCGATTTCAGCTGTTGAATAAAGCGACTCCAACTCTCAAAATCTTCAACATGATCCACACTTAAACCTAAAACTTCACGCTTGTTTTTATCCGTAATCGCTGTAGCAATATAAACTGCTTTGGAGACGATTTTATGATGTTCCCGAACTTTTATATACATTGCATCAACAAAAAGATAAGGGAAATATCTAGTGTTTAAAGGTCGTTTAGCCCAATCATTAACAATTGGATCAAGTTTTTGAGTAAGTGACGAAACAAATGACTTTGAGACAGTTTCGCCACAAAGTTGTTCTACAATTTGAGTGACCTTGCGAGTTGATACACCATTAATAACCATCTCCAACATAGAGATTACTAGAGCTTGATCACAACGGGCGTATTTCTCAAATACTGAGGTTGAAAATTCACCATTACGAGTTCTTGGTACCTTAAGCGTGACTTTACCAACATTCAAGAGTAACTCACGTTCATAATAACCATTGCGATAATCACGTCGATCAGCGGACCGCTCATAGGCAGCTACGTTTAAATAGTCATCTCTCTCTTTTTCCATGACATTATTTAATACCAAAACAATCGCAGATTTGATAACTGCTTCAATATCAGAATTTATAACGGATTCTTTTAAATTTTCCAAATCTAGGGTAAACTGTAATTGGGTCATTATTATTCCTCTTTTCTAATGTTTATCGTCGTTGAAAACATTGTAGCCAAGAGTGAATAAAATGAACCCTTTTTCTTTTTACACAATTATACGGACTTAATCCTTCTGGCACATGAACCTGTCCAAACTTGCCTTCACTTTGGACAACTTTCGGCTTCTGGCACATGAACCTGTCCGAACTTGCCTTCACTTCGGACAGCTTTCGGCTTTTGGCGCATGAACCTGTCTGAATTCACCTCTTCTTCAGACAGCTTTCACGTTTCTGCCACAAAAAAACTGTCTGAAGTCACTCTCTCTTCAACCAACTTATCTCTCCCAAAACACTATAACTATATCATTCACATCATATCCACCAATAACGCAAAAAAGCGTGACTCTATAGAAGAATCAACGCTTTAATGTGAAAATCATGCTAAGTATACATTTGTTGGCTTTGAATATCTGCTAATTACATTTTCCTTCACACATGTAAATTGATCAAGTGTGAACGGAAATGAGTAGCCATATTCATTTAATATCGTTACATTTTTGCAAAAAATATCTTGATGTGTTCTCTCGATATTTTCTGTTTGTGCTGACTCCATCACTGCAATTAGTGCTTGAAGGCTTGATATTAATTGAAAGGCCTCTTTCATTGTTCCATTATAATGAACCTCATCTTCTTTTGGTGATAATACATTAACTGCTTCCATTTTGATAATATACTCATCAGAAAAATGTAATGGAAAAATCTCAGAATAGATATATTGAATCAATTCTTCTATATAATTTTCCTGCTCTGGAGTAGATGCGTATACCACTTTCACCCTAAAACCACCTTACTGTCTACCAATTTTTCTACTAATAGAATAACATAGCACTTTATAAATTGGGTAAGGTAAGTGTTTCCTATAGAATCATTTCCTTCTAGCTTTTCCATTCGTTATAATAACATTAGACTACCAAGAAGGATTGATGAATGTGGAAATTAGAAAAAAAGGGAAATGGCTGGAGATTGTTGTTCCAAAAGGTTGGACAGAACGCACTATTGAAGATGTGTTAAAGAATCAGCTTCAGATTCCCAAAACAATGTTACACAGCCTTCGTATGGATAAGACGGTTAAACTAAATCATCAGATTACACCTTGGCAATCTCTACTGAAATCTGGTGATTTTATTCAGTTAGAATTGTTTGTTGAGGAAGAATTTGGTGTGACTCCTGAGTACAAAGAAATTTCAATTCTTTATGAAGACGATCATGTTTTAATTGTAAATAAACAAGCTGGTATCGATACGCACCCTACGAAAGAAGGTCAGTTAGGCACTTTAGCTAATGCTGTTGCCTTTCACTATCAAACTCAAGGACTTCAAACCAAGGTACGACATGTCCATCGGCTTGATCGTGATACAACTGGAGCCATCCTTTTCGCAAAAGATAGACTATCATCTTCTATTTTAGATCGTATGCTTGAAAGAAGAGATATTAAAAGAACGTACCTGGCATTAGTTCATGGATTAATGAAACAGAAAAAAGGGAAGATAGATGAACCAATTGGACGAGATCGCCATCATCCAACAAGAAGAAGAGTCTCTCCCACGGGTCAAGTGGCAACAACTCATTTTAACGTATTAAAAACCTTCCCTAGTAAAAAATTAAGTCTGGTTGAATTAAATCTATCAACTGGAAGAACACATCAAATAAGAGTTCATATGAGTCATATTGGTTACCCCTTAGTTGGTGATGAATTATATGGTGGACAGGCTATAACCAAAAGACAAGCTTTACATGCGCATAGCTTGCAACTCTTCCATCCTATAACCAATGATTTAATTGAGGTCCAAGCACCACTAATTGATATTAGTGAACCTTATTTTGAATTCATGAATTTAAAAAAGGTGCCCAACTAACAGGGCACCTTACTATTAAATATTAAATAAACTTTTCTATCTCACTATCTTGTTTCAGTTTTTCAATTAAAGCCAAGACTGCTTCATTTTGTTTTTGTTCCACAATCGTCATTTCGATTTGATCTCTAACTTCTTCAAGAGCAGGCATTTCTTCTTCACTTTGTTCAGCATACATGTCATACATCTCTTGGATTTCTTCATCTGTAGCTGTAGCTTCTGTTTGATCTATATTTTCAGTAATAAATTGATTTATCTTTAAATCTTTGACTAGCTGTTCCTTTAATTTTTCTTCTGTTAAATTATTTGTTTCAAGTGCTTCAGTAAAGGCATCTTCTGTTTCAAACTGCGCTCTAATCTCTTGTAAGTTTTCCTCAATTTCTTCGTCAGAAATAGCAATTTGCTGGTCATCTGCCGCCTGTACAAGTAATTCCATATTGATTAGTTGCTCTAAAGCCTGCTCCTCTAGTAACTTTTTTTCTTCATCACCTAAGCTCTCAACATCAATTCCCTGTTGAGCATACGTAAGCTTTGATTGTTCCATAGAAGCTAGAAAATCAGTTTCGGAGATTTGTATCCCATTAACAGAAGCAACCGCTTCATTTTGACTATCTGAGCTGTTGTCTGTTGCCTCTTCTTTGTTTCCACAGCTAGCTAAAACTAGTACAAGCATCAAGCAAATAACTAAAAAAGATTTTTTCTGAAATAACATTTTAACTCTCCCCTTACTTAGACTAGTGGTCATTGTAACATAGCAAGTCCATTCATGCACTTTATATAGGGAGATGTAATGTAATTGTAACGGTTATAGTGCACTCATTAGCGATAACATAATTCTTTGTAATGATTGACACTATTTTTACATAGCAATTAGGTATATGCACTTCATTATTTTTCGAGACTTATGTATGATAGATATAGATAGAAGGATTAAACTAATAGATAACTTCACAAAATAACTGTTGTACGTTACGAACAATGAAAGGAGTAAAAAAATTGGGTGATATTTGGCTTTATCTAGGATTAGGACTAGGAATTGGCGTTCTATCCGGTTTTTTTGGAATCGGAGGAGGCTTTATTTTGACCCCCATCTTATTATTACTCTCATTCTCACCCGTAGTTGCAATTGCAACAAGCTTATTATATACGGTAGGAACATCATTATCCGGAACATTCGCTCATTATCGGCTTCATCATATAAATTGGAAACCAGGGTTAATTATTGGATTTAGCGGTATCATTGGAAGTCAAATAGCCCGCCCTTTTGTTCTTTTTTTAGAGCATCTACAAATTGAAAACATTACAATCCCATCCATTTACATTCTTTTAATTATCTACTTGTCGTTTTCTCTTATTTCAAAAAAAAGTTTGCTATTTATGCCTAGTAAAATCACCCCAAAAGTCAATCAGGATATTAATAAATGGGTATTTATCGTGATTGGATTATTTGCTGGCTTCATTTCAGCCACCTTGGGAGTAGGCGGAGGATTTGTCATTGTTCCGTTATTAATCAGTTTTGCTGCCTATAAACCAAGGGAAGCGGTTGGCACCGGTATTTTTAGTGTATTAATGATTGTAATAGCTGGTTTTACATCTTATGCGTTTTCTACCCCCATCAACTATGAAACATGTGGTTACCTAATTATTGGGGCCATGATTGGTGGTCAACTTGGCGCTTTAGTGACTAGAAATTACCAAGACCAAAAAATCCAAACGTTTCTTGCTGGCTTATATATTGCTACGGGTATTAGCCTAACATTAAAGCTTCTGAACTTAGACTTCTATGGATTATTGATTTTAAGTATCTATTGCGTGTATTTACTTATTCACTTTGTTGTTCATTCTGTAAAAAGGTTTTTTCCGAAGCAAAAACACGTTTTCGTAAAAAAATGAGGCTATGAGATCACTTTCAAGTGAATCACATAGCCTCATTTTTTTATACTCGTTTAAGAAAGTATATAACTTTCTAACCAAGTTTTGCTGTCCAGCTCCAGGCGCCATCGGCTCTTCAGGTCTAAGCCAATCCGTCAGAAAGGTTAAAAAACAACCTGCAACCCGGCTCGTCTTATGTCTGTCGGCGATTACCTGCGCTGTCTTATTATTGTCTTTCTGCATACATAATATATCGGTCTGGCGCATCCCCTATATAGCTAAATGGGTAACACGTAGTTAAAATTAATTCTTCTTCGTCATCTTGAAGTGTAATGATCGATGTGTCATCTGCACTGACGATTTTCGTATTAACGATCTTATAGGTGAAATCCCCACTCGGTAGCTGAATGACTAATGTATCTCCTAGCTTTAATTTTCCCATATCTCGAAATACCGTATCGCGATGTCCTGATAAAACAATTTGTCCACCTTCATCCGGTAAAAATGATCCTCGATAATGACCGACCCCCTTATCTAAATCATCAGGGTCTGTTCCTTCAACAATTGGTAGCTCAGCTTCTAATACTGGAATCGATAAAATTCCAATGGTATCACCAAATTCAGGTTGTTTCTTTATGACTTCAGTATTTCCTTCTCGACCTTTTTGAATTAAGCTTTTAGCTTCATCTAATGTCTGAGTAGTAGCGGCCTTTGTTTTGTAAATTTCCCAACCTGCATAACCTATAATCACTGCCCCACTGATCATAAAAAGAAGGGCAAGAATAGAAACTTTCTTCATAGAGAATCTCCTTTATTCGTTTGATACACCTATTCTATCATATATAGACGTAAACTATCGTCTATTTTATCTTTTTTCCACCTTTGTCCAGTGCGATTTTTATCTCCATGCATAGATTATAGTAACTCTTATTTTAGGAGGTGTTTTTATGAGTTATGGTGGTGGATACGCTGGTGGTTTCGCGTTAATCGTTGTGCTTTTCATCTTATTAATCATCGTTGGTACTTCTTACGGTACTTGGTAATTTCCAATGATCGGTCCAACGTGTAAAAACAAAAAGGGGCAGTTATTAACTGCTCCTTTACTGATTTGGATTATTATATTTAATCAAGAAAACGAAACAAATCTCCATATATAATCTGGTCCGAGTAATTCAACTCTTCTTTTGCTTTTTGTACATAAGGCTTACACAATTCCATATTTGTTTTCATTCCTGTGTCCCGAATATAACATTTGTTACCTGTCATCACAAATTTATTAGTCACAAAACTACCATCTCTTAACACGACAAAGTCTCGCTTTTCCTCTGAAAATAAATCAGTCCCAAATTGAATGGCTCCATTTTCTTCAATTCCCATTAAATTTAGAATTGTTGGTTTCACATCAATTTGTCCAACGACAGAGGTAATTTTCCTAGACTCTGACCGATTGGGGAAATGTATAATGAATGGAACTCTTTGTAATTGGATGGTTTCAAACGGCGTAATTTCTTTATCTAAAAACTCACTCATGGCTTTATTATGATTTTCAGATATTCCATAATGATCCCCATAAAGGATAAAAATTGAATTTTCATACATACCTTCTCTTTTCATTTGTTCAAAAAATTGTTTTAATGCTTCATCCTGATATCTTACAGTAGTAAAATAGCGATTCACTGTTCCATCCTTAGATGTCCATTCTGGTATGATTTCATCAGCTTTTGCCAGAGAAAAAGGAAAATGATTGGTCAGTGTTAATAATTTTGCATAATATGGTTGTTGTAATTCCTTTAAATACGGTATCGTTTGTGCAAAAAACTCTTCATCCTTTAATCCCCAACCAATTGAATTTTCCTTACTAATGTTATAATCATCTTCTGAGTAGAAGCGATTATAACCAAGTGCACTATACATCACATCTCTATTCCAAAAGCTTTTATTGTTCGCATGAAATACAGCTGAATAATATCCTGCCTCTTCCTTTAGTGTACTAGCGAGTGAATAGTATTTGTTCTCCGGGTTGGAAAAAAACACTGCCCCTCGCGGTAGTCCATACAAAGAATTCTCAATGATAAACTCTGCGTCTGATGTTTTACCTTGTCCGGTTTGATGATAGAAATTGGAAAAATAATAAGATCCTCGTTGCTTAATTAACTCGTTAAGAAATGGCGTTATCTCTTGTCCATTAATGCTTTGATTGACTACAAAGGATTGTGTTGACTCTAGTGCTACCATAATAATGTTCTTTCCTTTTGCAGCGCCAAAATAGTCTTCATTCGCTTTTGTCTCATTTGCTTTGTCATAATTAATGATTTCTGTTAACTGATTCGTATCAGCTAACACAATTCTACGTTTTGTATTTGTATAAAGGTAAAAATCATAAACATGATAGGCATAAAGACCAATATTCTTTACTAACAGTTGGCGGTCAAAAGAGCGCGTTAACAACTCGGGTCTTTCCTTATGAGCAAGTATTGTATTAAATATTAGAATGATTAAAGCAAGTATTAGAATTCTACCTTTTTTATTATATACAGGCTCACTTCTTCTGAATTGAATTTGATCTGCGATGAATTTTAATAAAATGATATCCAAAAATAAGAGTACATCAATAATTGAAATTAGATCAAAAAAACTAGAACCAAGACTTGTTATATGCTTTGATTGAAACAGAACTGGTATCGTTATGAAGTCATTAAAGAATCGGTAATATAAAACATTTACATATAAAAGGACAGATATAATAGAATAGATAATTAGCAGGACTCTATGTCGGTAGATCTGTTTTATAAATAACGAAATCGAAAACATTAATAATATCGTTCCAAAAGTACTTAAAATTAGTATTAGCTCAGCTGTGAAAGAATCTATTTCTAAATCAAAAAATACTTTACTAGCGATATAGGTTTTGACACTTAAAAAGATAATAGCTAACCAGTATAAAGAAACTCTAAAAACAAAAAAACGCAACGGAACTGCCCCCTCTTTTGCCTCTTTTAGGATTATATGTAATTCTTTACACTTTTAACAAAAAAATTAACTATTTTGTCCAATTTTTTTAGGTTATCTATTTAATAGGATATAGTTTAACTCTTATGACCATATTCTCCGATTCGAAATTGGTTCATTACGATGATCCTAACAAAGGTGCAAAACCCTTCCAGAATGGTATTTCTCCTTATTTAAACAAACGTTTGTTTAAAAACCAGAAATGATTTAAACAAACGTTTGTTTAAACTTTCATCATAAAAAACTAGCCTTCAATGGAGGCTAGTTAATGTTTATTGTCCTGCTACAAAACGTCCAGCAGATGTTATTTGTACTTCAAGAGTTCCTGTTCCTTCATTCATAATCGTATTGATGACAATGGGATAGTCTTTATTGTTTATAAACTTAAAATCTTTAAAGCCATAAGCGATTGTAGCATCCTTCCCTTTTGGTACATACCCTACTTCTTTTGAATGATGATGAAGTTCAATGATTTCTAATCCCGCTCGTTCTACTGCATTATAAAGCGTACTAGATGTTTGACAAATACCCCCTCCATACCCACTTACAAATTGTTTATTTTCAATAACTGTTGCCAATTGGTATCCTTTATCTGGAGTAGAATCTCCTACAATTGTATTAAAATAAAAACGATCACCAGGTCCTAAAACAATTTGATCGATTTCTTTAGCAGAAAGAGCAATATTTACTGTTCGCCCTCTTACGGAAGGATCGAATCTCGTTGCATAACTTCCTAATACAACCTCTTCAAGACCTAATACTGTTTCCATGCTTACATTAGGAACTGTTTCAGCAATTGGAAGCTCAATTTCTTTATCAAATGCTGAAACATCAGAAAGTTCTTTATAAAGAATTGCTTCATCTAAGATAACTCTGCTCTGACCATTAACTAATTCACCATCACTATTAATACGTGCAGGAATCATTGGGCGATCATACTTTAATGCTAGCTCTTTTACTAATGCTTTCATATCCTCGTCATAAACTTTTTCATCCGTATAGTCAAAGGGTTTGAGAGTTTTAATTACTTCTTCATCCCGTTTATCAATAAGCTTTAGTTCGTGTACAAAGTTTCTAGGAGCAAACTCAACCTGTTTTTCATTATGCATGATTTCACTTTTAGCAACCTTTAAGGGTTCCTCCTCCTGAAAGCTACAACCAACCAACAATAAAGGCAAACTTAACAATACCACCAAATTCTTTTTCAAAGCACTCACTCTCTCTCATTAACAGAATAAGATCTTAGTCACTTTGGAATTTTATTACAAATAATGCACATATATTACTGGGATGATTGTTATTTTAAGGCTCTTTTCTGAAAGATTGTTGCTAATTGACCTAGTATAAGTAAAACACACTGTTTTTTTAGGATTCTGGTTTGTTTTTATCAAAGAAAAGATGCCACTCTACTTAGTTCATAGTAAATGTAAGAGACCTAACAGCCCTTTTTAAAATTCAAAACGTTCTGTCATATATTCTTATTATTATAGACGATTTACACTCTAAAAAGTTACATAAAATGGTAAAAAATCATTAGGAGTTTAAAAAATAATTAATTGGCCACGATGTAGTGATTTAAGTGATGCATAACTTGAATGACTTAATCTATGTTTGGAACGGCATTTTCATTAATCTTATGTAAAGTAGGCCGACTGCCCATCCGAAAATTACACCAATACATAGGATAGTACTGTAACACACATAAGGAGGTGTTATCAGAAATGCATAACAACTTTGCGTTAATCGTTGTCTTGTTCATCCTGTTAATCATCGTTGGTGCAGCCTTCGTTGGATACTAAACTAAATAAAAATTAATCATAATAAAACACCGTTGGAGATCCTTCTCCAACGGTGTTTTGGTTCGACAAATTTCGGGCGGTGACAGGCACCACCCGAATCTTAAGTAAAGTAGGCCGATAGCCTTTCAGCAAAGATTTCCAGCCATTTTAGCCGCAACTTCATCGTTTTAGCAGCTAGAAAATGGATATTATAGGCAACCCGATTCGTCTTTTCACGACTTTAATCATTTTATTAACCAATTTGACCGTTTTATTAGCCACTTTACCCATTTTATTAGCCGTTTTGACCATTTTATTAGCCATTTTGTCAGACTTATTAGCACTTTTTAATATTTATTAAAACTCCCACCAAATCACATAGACTATCCCCCTTTCTTACACACAAAAGATAAATACTTCGCGCCCACCTAGCGGGACTAGTACAACAAGCACCTTCCAAAAACGACTGGTATAACCACAAGTAGAAACAACTGAAACAAGTCACAAAAACTGCGTTAAAGTCTTTAAATAAACGTCAAAAAACCACAATCCTTCAATAAATTGTGGTTCATTTACGTATTCGACAAATTTCGGGCGGTGACAGTGGCACCACTAAATCGACTGTATCTTCACCTGATCAATAACTCCGACCACGTCTTCGTAGGTACATACCTCTGTGCCCGGCTTTGAGGCTGTCATTCCGCCAGCGGCAGTTGCCCATCTTGCTAGTTCTGCTAGTGAAAAGTCGTTTAAGATACTGTATACCATAGCTGCAACCATTGAGTCACCTGCGCCTACTGTACTTCCTGGTGTAATCTTGAGTGAACCCACTTGGTATGCCTCAGAACCTTTTATTACAACAGCTCCGTCTTTTCCCATGGATATGACAACAAGCGATATTCCTTTATTTATTAGCTGAACTCCTGCTTCATGGATCTCTTTAATGGTTGAAAGCTTTTTATTAAGTAATAATTCCAATTCAAATACATTTGGCTTCACTGCAAAAGGGATTGCTTCAATGCCTTCCTTAAATGCATCACCATCTGCATCTAAAATCACTTTTACTCCATGATCATTAGCAAGGTCGATTAACCTTTTATAGATATCATTATCGATACCTTTTGGGTAACTACCTCCAAGGACTAATACTGACGTGCTCGGAAAGAGTGCAGTTAACTTATCAAGAAATTGATCAACATCTTCATTACCTACTGTAAAGCCAGGCTCATTTAACTCAGTAAGATCTTTCGTTTCCATATCAATAATTTTTAGATTTGTCCGTGTTTCACCAGCAACCTCTGTAAAGTTATGAGAAATGCCTTTTTCCTCCAACCCGCTTATTAATTGGTTCCCTTGTTTTCCAGCAATAAAGCCAGAAGCCAAAACGTTCACGGAAAAATTACTTAATACCTTAGCTACATTTATTCCTTTTCCACCTGGATCAATTTGAATATGTGATTCTGATGCAACTCGATTTAATTGTCCAATTTCAAATTTCGTCACTGAGACAGTCTTATCAATTGCGGGGTTTAATGTGACAGTAATTACTTGTTTCATATATAAACACTCCCTACTCATTCAAACGGTACGCATAATATTCTTCTTTTAATTTTTTCCATTTAGGGATAGATATAAACAGTTTTGATTATTTTTGACTGATTATAAAAATAATATTGCTTTAATTTGATTATAATTGAATGTTTTTGGCGTTTCAACAAAAATTACTGCTTTGATAATGAGATTGACTTTTTAGTACATTCTTCCATTGCATCAATAATAGCCGCTCTGAAAGCATTTCTTTCTAACGTTGCTACCGCTTCAATCGTAGCACCGCCAGGAGTACAAACTTGATCCTTTAAAACAGCTGGATGAAGTCCAGTATCCATAACCATTTTTGCTGCACCCAACACAGCCTGAGCCGCTAGATTCAACGCTTGCTGTCTAGGAATCCCTTGTAAAACAGCCCCATCAGCCAATGCTTCAATAAACATATATACGTAAGCTGGGGATGAGCCACTAACCGCTGGGATTGCATTCATCATGTTTTCTTCAATAAATTCCACTTTACCTATTCCTTTGAAAAGCTCGGCTACTTCAGCTTCCTCTTCTTTGCTAACCTCTTGATTAAAACAAATAGCTGTCATACCTTCACCAACTAATGAAGGAGTATTTGGCATCGTCCGTACTACTTTTACAGATTCTAAGAAGAACCCTTCAATCATTTCAATGCTAATCCCAGCAGCTATTGTGATAATAATCGTATCCTTATTTATGTATTGCTTTATTTCATTTAAAATGAACTGATGTAAATTTGGCTTCACTGCTAAAAATAAAATATCCGATTTTTGTGAAACCTCTTTATTATCTAGTGTAGTTTGCACTGCAAAGCGGTTTTTCATTTCAATTAATGTACTTTCAGTTTTTGCACTGACAATTATATTATTCGGAAAAATAACCTCTGACTTAATTAATCCCTGAATGATGGACTGCGCCATCTTCCCACTACCAATAAAACCAATTGTTCTCTTCACAATTTTCACTCCATTTTCTTATTGTTCACTTTACAAGCATAACCATCTATTGGTTAAGGTTGCAAGCTTCGTACCTTATGCATAGATTTTTTAGCATATGCAAAAGATATAAAAAAAGGGGTGAACAACATGGCAAAATTCTCAAAAGCGATGGATGTTGTATTCGGATTAACTCATTGGATGGAGTTCACAAATGAACTGAACGGTTTTAGTAGCGAAAAAATAACCACAGGTATCAAGGAAGAAACAGAGGTCGAAGAAACAACAATCACAGGAGCCACTGTTTTAGAATAGTTTAAAGTGGATAACTCCAACTTATTTAGCAGATAAACTTCATTCTATAGACTGAGAAGAAAGCATACTCATGGTCGTTATGAATCCCTCAATTCTTGTTTATACTGATAATAACTCAGGAAGAAGGATGTGTAACAGATGAAAAGAGTGAAAGAAGCTTCAAATTCTTCTATGGATTCTAAAGATAAATTCACGAAGTCAATTGATGACGTGAAACAAAAAGTTATGACTCAAACATTGCAACAGATTAGTCTATATAGATAGGATCACAAGGTATCTTGGTTAACGCCTAGGTACCTTTACTTTTGGCTGATTTGGATTAATTCTAAGCAATGCCATGATCTCTCTACGTATTCTTCTTACTGACAATTCCCCTAAATTTCTTATCCCAATAAAATTCTCAGTCCTATCTTTCTTTACTGCCTAAAAAAATATTTCTCCAACCTTACTGGTTATTTTTACAAAGAGAAGATATGGTTTCAGATGGGAAAATTAAAAAGGAGCAAGTAGTTGGAGGTGAGCTACATGGAAAGAGAAGAAGAAGTAAGAGACACTGTAACCATTGAAGATGAAAATGGTGTTGAAAGAGAATACATGATTGAAGCATTATTCGATATGGAAAATGATGCATATGCATTGTTAAGAGATGGCGAAGAAACAATCCTCATGCGAATTGAAGATGAAGAGGATGAACAATACCTAGTTGGAATTGACGATCCTGAGGAGAAAAACTCCATCTTGGATGCCTACCAGATTGCCGTTGAGGCTGCACCCGCTGAATAAGAAAAACCCCTTTTACCTATTTTGGGTTAGAGGGGTTAATACCTACCTACAAACTTAATATGGATCTGAAGGATGTCCCATTTCTTCTGCTTGTTGTACAGCCTCTTCAGTTCCTGTTGAACCGATTGGTCCACGATGTGTTTCCATCGGATCATGTTCTGAAGCTAAACCTTCTTTCACTCTGCGGCCATACTCTTCATCACATTTTGTAAAATACTCAACCATTTGGTCTTGAATTTCCTTGCGACATGGCTTTAGTGTATTAACAAGATTTAAGATGAGCTCATCCCGTTCCCAATCAGAAAAACGTCGGTATGTTTCACCAGCTTGACCAAAATTATTTTCGCGGTCAATTTTTTCTCTTTTTACTTCACCTTCAACATACGGTGTATGATCTTTACCTGATTGTTTTGCTTCCTTTAGTCCTCCAATGATTGAAGGTTCATAGTTAACATGAGGATTTTGTTTCTCCCCTTTATCTACTCCATACTCCATTTGTCCACCACGTTGATTTGTTGCCACATGTTTTTTCGGAGAATTAATTGGTAGCTTCAGATAGTTAGTCCCTACACGGTATCTTTGAGTATCTGAATATGAAAATGTTCTCCCCTGTAACAACTTGTCATCAGAAAAATCAAGTCCATCAACGAGAACCCCGGTACCAAACGCAGCTTGCTCTACCTCATTAAAATAATCTTTAGGATTTTTGTTAAGTACGAGCTTCCCTACTGGTACCCATGGGAAATCTTCTTTATACCATAACTTAGTTGGATCAAGCGGATCAAAATCCAACTCTGGATGATCATCATCACTCATTATTTGAACAAATAGCTCCCATTCTGGGTAATTCCCTTGTTCAATTGCCTCATAAAGATCTTGAGTTGCATGATTAAAATTCTTACCCTGAATCTGATCAGCCTCGCCTTGAGTTAAGTTTTTAATTCCTTGCTTTGGCTCAAAGTGATACTTTACCAGTACCGCTTTCCCCTCTTCATTTACCCAACGGTAGGCATGTACACCAGATCCTTGCATTTGACGATAATTTGCCGGAATCCCCCACGGAGAGAAAAGGAATGTAATCATTTGCATTGCCTCTGGAGTTTGAGAAATAAAATCAAAGATTCTTTCCCCATCCTGCAGATTAGTCACAGGGTCTGGCTTAAATGCATGTACTAAATCAGGAAATTTTAGTGGATCCCGGATAAAAAATACCTTTAGATTATTACCTACTAAATCCCAATTCCCATCCTCAGTGTAAAACTTTACAGCGAACCCACGAGGATCTCTTAAGGTTTCCGGAGAATGTCCACCATGAACAACTGTTGAAAAACGAATAAACACAGGTGTTTGCTTACCTGTTTCTGTAAACACCTTTGCTCTCGTATATTTCGAAATTGGATCATCACCATATGTACCATATGACTCAAAGTAACCATGTGCACCTGCACCACGGGCATGAACAACACGTTCTGGTATTCTTTCACGATCAAAATGACTTATTTTCTCAAGAAAATCATAATTTTCAAGAGTTGTCGGTCCGCGATTTCCTACAGTTCTTACATTTTGATTATCTGTAACGGGGTGACCTTGCCGATTCGTAAGTATCTCTTCACCATTAGATTGCTTTTCTTCCATTTTCATCCTCCTCATGCACATCATGGAAATATTATTACCAACCTATTGTTTAATTAATCACCTTTTTATTTTTTAAAATTCAGGGATAATTCTTATATGTGTATAACCTGTGGGTAAGTATTCTTAACATTGGTAGAACTCCGATTAAGAAAGCCTTTACATGTGAATAAACCTGTGGATAAGTTTCTTGATTTTGTTGATAATTTGTTATTAACTAAATAATCTACCATTTCTATATAAACACTTAAATGAAATTTGATATAATAAAGATATATATTAAGGAGGAGTTTATGACTATTAAAGCTGTGTTTTTCGATTTAGATGATACCCTTCATGACCATCAAAAGCCTTTCTCTGATACCATGGAACGTTGTTTCCCCGATTTTTCCAAAGACCAATCAGTTACAGAATTATATAAAAAGCTTCGTCATTATAGTGACATATACTGGGTTAACTACACTAATAATAAGATGAGTTTGGAAGAATTAAGAATTAAAAGAATAATTTCGGCATTAAAGGACTTTTCATACAATATATCAAGATCTCAAGCAGCGAAATTCCAAGGGGAATATGATGTAGCACTTCAACAAATATCATTATTTAAAGATGTTCCGCAAATTCTGAATTCACTTAAGAGCAATGGATTTCAAATAGGACTGATCACAAACGGACCTGTTCAACATCAAAAGAATAAAATAAAAGCACTTGGATTAGTTCAATATTTTTCAACCGAATGCATCTTTATCTCAGATGAAGTTGGAATTGCGAAACCTGATCCTAGATTATTTGAGTTGGCTGCTCAAAAATTGAGCTTATCCGCGAATGAAGTGCTTTATGTCGGTGATACTTGGATTAACGACATTATCGGTCCAAGTAAGGCAGGGTGGAATACGGTATGGTTTAATCATCGTATGCGCGAGCCTGAGACAGATCATAAGCCAATGAAGGAAATAAAGTCATTAAGTTCCCTTCTTACTCTCCTTGAGATTACATAGTTGCGTAGCCTGAACTCTTTTTAAGATCACAAAACATTTTCATTCTTCATGGTGCGAAACTAATTATCTTAATGCCTATAACACAAAAAAACTGGTCACTTAGATGTGACCAGTTTTTTTTTATCACTTTCACTTTTCACAAACACCAGTACAAGACTTAAGTGTTCTAACAATTTCATATCGCTATCCTTTTCAGACTTCTTATGAATAAACACTATAATTCTAGTAACATTTTTGCAGTTAACTCATCTGTGATTAGTATATTTGCATAGTTCCCACTCAAGGCACCATGGATCGCATCTACTTTTTTAGGGCCACCAGCAACAAGGATTGATTTCTCCTTTTTTGCCAGTTCTTCTAGTGCAATTCCAATGGTTCTTTCATTTAAGCCCTCTATACAAATATGTCCATCTTTATCAAAAAATCTAGAGCAAATCTCTCCAACTGCTTTTGAGTGAATTAATTCTCGATCATTATTTGAAAAATACTCTGCTTGAAGTAATACTGACTCCACTCCAGGTATCCCCACACTAAATACAGCTATGTTGGCTTCTCTACCTTTTTCTAAAATCTTATTAATATGACGGTCAGCTTCAATTGCTTGTTTTACGACAATATGATCAACGATCGCAGGTAATGGCAATAAGAATGTAGGTGTATTGAAGGCCTCTCCAAATAAATGAATGATCTCAGAAGCATAGGTTTTCGTTTCAGAATGACTAACCCCACCATTTAATTGGACTATTTGCGCTCCATTAATATATTTCGGCTTTAGATGCTTGGCGACTTCATACATGGTTGTCCCCCATGAAGTCGCAACAATATCGCCTTCATTTATAACATGATATAGGTATGTCGAAGCTGCCTCACCAAGATATTTTTTTACGATTTCGTTATCAAATTCTGGTACAGATGTGACAAAGGCATCCTTTAATTGATACTTTGTTTTAAGCTGCTCCGATAATAACTCTCCATTCTCTACAGGGTTATTTATCTTAATTTCAACAACTCCTAGTTCTTTAGCTTGTTTAAGCAATCGTGAAACAGTTGGCCTTGACACATCTAGTTTTTTTGCAATATCCTGCTGGCTGTAATCTAACTGATAATATAATCTTGCAGCTTCTACCATTTTATTTAACTTTTCGTTTTCCATGTAACAACACCCATTTATTCTATTGGCTATTATTCAAAAAAGAAGTTAGCTCAAACATCGTTTGAACTAATTAGATCACAGTAGTGGTAAAACACTATTGCTATCTGATAGTAAATCATTGCTGAGCTAACTCCATTATTTTTATTGATTAATTAAGTTTTTTACACGTGAAACTACATTTTCTACAGTAAAGCCATATTCAGCCATGATCTTTTCACCTGGAGCAGAAGCACCAAATTGGTTAATAGCAAGAACATCACCTTTATCACCAGTGTAACGCTCCCAGCCTAATGAAGAAGCCATTTCGATTCCTAAACGCTTTTTAACTGACTTTGGAATCACTGATTCTTTGTATTCTTTTGATTGTTTTTCAAAGCGATCCCAAGAAGGCATACTTACAACAGAAACTTGGATATTTTCCGATGCTAATGCTTTTTGTGCTTCAACTGCTAAGCTAACTTCAGATCCTGTCGCTAAAATTAATGCATCTGGTTGCTCAGAAGATGCTGGAGAAACAACATATGCTCCCTTTTTAACACCTTCATATGCATTTTTATCAGTACCAGGAAGCGTTGGTAAGTTTTGACGAGTTAACACTAGCACTGTTGGAGTATCGGTTGATTCAATAGCTGTTCTCCATGCAGCAGCAGTTTCGTTTCCATCAGCTGGACGAACAACTGATAATCCAGGCATCGTACGTAATGATGGTAATTGCTCAATTGGTTCATGTGTTGGTCCATCTTCACCAACCGCAATACTATCATGTGTAAATACATAAGTAACTGGTAACTTCATTAACGCTGCAAGACGAATTGCTGGGCGAAGGTAGTCGGAGAATACAAAGAACGTTCCACCAAATACTTTCACACCACCATGTAATGCCATCCCGTTTAATGCAGCACCCATCGCGAATTCACGTACACCAAACCAGATGTTTCTTCCACTATAATCAGCAGGAGTAAAGTCGTTTCCACCTTTGATCATAGTTTTGTTTGATCCAGCAAGGTCAGCAGATCCTCCAAAGAATTGCGGAACACTTCCTGCTACTGCATTTAAAGCTTCACCTGAAGATGCACGAGTTGCAAGACTCTTACCTTCTTCATAAACTGGTAGGCTTCCTTCCCAACCTTCTGGTAAGTTTCCAGCAATCGCAGCTTCTAGTTGCTTTCCTAGTTCTGGGTATTGCTCTTTATATGAAGAAAACAATGTATTCCATTCTGCATCCTTTTGCTCACCTGGAGTTTTAATCACTTCATTAAAATGTGAGTACACTTCATTTGGTACGTGGAACGCTTCTTCAAATTCCCATTTGTATGCTGCTTTAGTCAACTTTGTTTCTTCAATACCAAGTGGAGCACCATGTACATCAGAAGTTCCAGCAAAATTTGGAGAACCAAATCCGATTGTTGTTTTAACTTCTATTAGAGTTGGTCTTGTTAGGTCTGTTTTTGCTTCTTCAATTGCTTTTGCAATTTCATTTACATCATTTCCGTCTTCTACCCGGATATATTGCCATTTGTATGATTTAAAACGTTGTTCAACAGACTCTGAGAAAGAACGGTCTAAATCTCCATCTAATGAGATGTCATTTGAATCATACAATACAACTAATTTCCCTAATTGTAAGTGACCAGCAAGTGATGCTGCCTCAGCAGAAACACCTTCCATTAAATCTCCATCACCACAAATACTGTAAGTAAAATGGTCAACTACATCGAAATTTTCTTTATTATATACAGATGCTAAATGTCTTTCTGCCATTGCCATACCGACAGCCATTGCCACACCTTGTCCTAATGGACCTGTTGTTGCATCAACACCTGGTGTATGACCATATTCTGGATGTCCTGGTGTTTTACTACCCCATTGACGGAATTCCTTAATATCTTCAATAGAAAGATCATATCCAGACAAATGTAATAAGCTATATAACAACATTGACCCATGACCTGCCGATAGAACAAAACGATCGCGGTTGAACCAATCTGGATTACTTGGGTTATGATTCATAAATTTTGACCATAGTGTATATGCCATTGGCGCTGCACCCATCGGCATCCCCGGATGACCAGAGTTTGATTTTTCAATCGCATCGATTGATAGAGTTCGAATTGAATGGATTGCTAATTGTTCTAAATTTACTGCTTCACTAATTGACATTAACATTACCCCCGATTAGGTTATTTTTTTTAAAGAATAACTTGTTACCTTGAAAGTTTAATTGTCCAGGCTCAATCCCATTTCTAATTAATTCAAGTAACGTTTGACTTACCTTTCGCATGGAAACTTGGTCTCTTGCGGTAGGATAAGGTCCTACACATTGAGATTCGCTAATGCTCATTACCTTCCAGTCAATCAATAAATCTTTCGAAATACTCTTCTCTAAGCTTTGATGATCAATTGAATAATCCATAATGATAAACATGTACGTTTCATTACGGCTATTTTTTTCTAGAATAGCTTCTTTTATGTTGGATATTGCTTGTTCATCGACCTTTTTTACAAAAGGAGAATTCACAGCAAGTGCTGTATCCTCTATAAGTGGTGTGAACTCGTTACCAGGTACTTGTATTGGAAAGACACGTAGTCTTCCGTACAAAAGAGAACTGGCTGTGTCTCTTATTTTCTCTATCGAATTGTAAATTGTATTTAATGCAGAATCATAACCCAATGAATATGAAGAATCTTCAATATCATTAAAGATAGAAACTGGGATGAATAGAATGTTATGATATGGTAGATCGATTTGATGGTTCTTTCCGCCAAAGACAATAACTGTATCGAACTCTGATAAGGGTTGTAATTTGTTACTATTTTGAATGGTCCATTTATGTTCGGGGAAGCTATTTAAAATTGCTTCACTTGTATATTGAGCTTTGTCTAATGCTACCTTATGTAGTTCCCTAACTTCGATCCCATCAGATTGTCGATTCCATTCAATTCCATATAAACTAACAATATCATCGTTTTTCTCATTAATTAGTGTACGAATAATTTCTGTGATACCAGTTGTAAAGGAACCGAAATGAACTACACCAATTTTCATAAGCTACCTCCTAACTTTTGAAATTTTGTAAAATCAGTTATGAACAAATGTTATATTTTAAGTATACTACATTCCTTTTTTAAAATAAATAATACTTTTATATATATTTATTAAAATAAATGAAAAAACGTTCACAACTAATTAACATTTTTGCATGTCGGATTTCTTTCAATAAGGAAAGGGACTTTTTTATCCACCTTTTCCTATGATATTATTTGTTTTGCATAAGAAATTCATTCTACAGGAAAATTTAAATTTAGATAGTACTATTAATTTTATGAATTAGTTTAACAATCTACTTTTTATTAGTATAATTTATCTATCAACATTTTGGAGGACTTATATGGAAAACAGCGGCTTAATGGGTGGTTTTTATAGACTATCAGTATGGATATCAAAATTTGCTTATGTAAATTTACTTTGGGTTACATTTACATTAGTAGGGCTAGTTATTTTAGGGTTTTATCCAGCGACAGCTGCTATGTTTGCTGTTCTAAGAAAATGGATAATGGGGGATACAGATGTTCCTGTTTTCAAAACCTTTTGGCAATCCTACAAGCAAGAATTTGTCAAAAGTAACTTATTAGGACTTATATTAACTGTCATTGGTGTTATCCTTATTTTTGATTTAAAATTTTTTCAAGCATCTGAAAATTTAATTCTTAGTTCACTATTTATTCCATTATTACTTGTTACATTTTTATTTTTATTGGTACTTCTTTATATTTTCCCTGTATTCGTTCATTTTGATATTAAATTATTACAGGTACTAAAGAATTCCTTTTTAATAATGGTTATGAACCCTCTAATTACGATTTTCATGCTTGTTAGCTTAGGTGCATTGTATTATATACTTATCTATGTACCAGGTTTAATTATGTTCTTTAGTGGTAGTGTTGCCGGTTATATCATTATGTTTTTTGCATATCGTGGGATTCTTAAAGCTCAAGAGAGACAAGAAAAGGCTAATAATAAAAAGTAATCAAGGAAGTGCTTAATACATTTAAAGTATAAGCACTTTTTTGTTTTAATAATTACCTAAATATATTGGATAAAAGATCTCATTCAACCTTTGCTATAATGAAAAAGTACGATATGATTTAATAGAATTACTTTAAAGGAATGTCTTATGATTTGATAGCATATCCTTTTTAAAATTCATTACAATATATTTTGTGTATTATAAACCAAAATGCCTAAAGGAGAATAGAATTATGGGAAAATCAAAAGCAAAAAAACTACGCCAAAAACACCTAAGGGAAGGAAATAGAAATCCTGAGCTTAGCCGGAGTCCCTTTGCATATGCAGATATGCGAACTAGAACCACAAAAAATAAAAAAGATCAACTTTATAAAACCAAACACAAGAATCGTTTTTCTTCTTCTACAGATGAGGGCAACGGTTCTTTTTATTTTTATTTAATTTTTAAATACTTCGAGTATAAAGGAACAAATTTTCGACATACTTTTAGTAGGACTTGTAGCTCAAAGAACAGAGCGGCCAATCGTAACATCGTTATCGATTGAGCATCTTATGGGTTAAAATCCCATCAAGTCCTAATGAATATTTTAATGGTGCTCTAGTTTTTATAAATTAATGGATTTGTAGAAACTACCTTTTAAAATCTAAAAACTGTCAGAATCCAACTCATTCAAATGCTAGTCTTTTGTACCTTCCGCTTATTTGCAAACTTTCTCATCTAAACCTGACTCTTATAGATGTACTAGGAATTCCTTTTAAAACTTAACCCATTCCTCTAGAAAGAAACCAAAAAAGACCCCATTCAACCTTCAGTGCCTAGCGACGTCCTACTCTCACAAGGGGAATCCCCCAACTACCATCGGCGAACCAGGCTTAACTTCCGTATTCGATAGGCCGCCTTCCAATGCCCTTCGGATCTCTGCGTCAGACTACACTCACTCAAATGCTAAGGCTTATCATACCCTCCGCTTTTCACTCGCTTGCTTCTTTGATCTCCTCGTTCCTCGAAACCCGACCATATTATTACTTGTAGTATGTATTCCTTTTCTATTCGTACTCATTATTCTAGTATAAACCTTACGGTTTTAAATAAGAAAAAAAGACCCATTCAATGAATGAATCTTTCCTAAATGCCTAGCGACGTCCTACTCTCACAGGGGGAATCCCCCAACTACCATCGGCGCTGAAGAGCTTAACTTCCGTGTTCGGTATGGGAACGGGTGTGACCTCTTCGCCATCATCACTAGACTTATGAAGGTTCGCACCTTCAAAACTAGATAACGTTCATACATTCATTAATTTTTGGTTAAGTCCTCGATCGATTAGTATCAGTCAGCTACACACGTCACCGCGCTTCCACCTCTGACCTATCAACCTCGTCATCTTCGAGGGATCTTACTAGCTTGCGCTATGGGAAATCTCATCTTGAGGGGGGCTTCATGCTTAGATGCTTTCAGCACTTATCCCGTCCACACATAGCTACCCAG
The DNA here is from genome assembly GCF_002019645.1 of Litchfieldia alkalitelluris. GTDB lineage: Bacteria > Bacillota > Bacilli > Bacillales > Bacillaceae_L > Litchfieldia > Litchfieldia alkalitelluris. The sequence continues at coordinate 4,728,362 of NZ_KV917374.1, forward strand.
CGATGCCCTTGGCAGAACAACTGGTACACCAGCGGTGTGTCCATCCCGGTCCTCTCGTACTAAGGACAGCTCCTCTCAAATTTCCTACGCCCACGACGGATAGGGACCGAACTGTCTCACGACGTTCTGAACCCAGCTCGCGTACCGCTTTAATGGGCGAACAGCCCAACCCTTGGGACCGACTACAGCCCCAGGATGCGATGAGCCGACATCGAGGTGCCAAACCTCCCCGTCGATGTGGACTCTTGGGGGAGATAAGCCTGTTATCCCCGGGGTAGCTTTTATCCGTTGAGCGATGGCCCTTCCATGCGGAACCACCGGATCACTAAGCCCGACTTTCGTCCCTGCTCGACTTGTAGGTCTCGCAGTCAAGCTCCCTTGTGCCTTTACACTCTACGAATGATTTCCAACCATTCTGAGGGAACCTTTGGGCGCCTCCGTTACATTTTAGGAGGCGACCGCCCCAGTCAAACTGCCCACCTGACACTGTCTCCCATGCCGATTTAGGCATGTGGGTTAGAATTTCAATACAGCCAGGGTAGTATCCCACCGACGCCTCCACCGAAGCTGGCGCTCCGGCTTCTAAGGCTCCTACCTATCCTGTACAAGCTGTACCAAAATTCAATATCAGGCTACAGTAAAGCTCCACGGGGTCTTTCCGTCCTGTCGCGGGTAACCTGCATCTTCACAGGTACTATAATTTCACCGAGTCTCTCGTTGAGACAGTGCCCAGATCGTTACACCTTTCGTGCGGGTCGGAACTTACCCGACAAGGAATTTCGCTACCTTAGGACCGTTATAGTTACGGCCGCCGTTTACTGGGGCTTCGATTCAAAGCTTCTCTTGCGATAACCTCTCCTCTTAACCTTCCAGCACCGGGCAGGTGTCAGCCCCTATACTTCGCCTTGCGGCTTCGCAGAGACCTGTGTTTTTGCTAAACAGTCGCCTGGGCCTATTCACTGCGGCTTATCAGGGCTATTCACCCTAATAAGCACCCCTTCTCCCGAAGTTACGGGGTCATTTTGCCGAGTTCCTTAACGAGAGTTCTCTCGAACACCTTAGGATTCTCTCCTCGCCTACCTGTGTCGGTTTGCGGTACGGGCACCTCTCACCTCGCTAGAGGCTTTTCTTGGCAGTGTGAAATCAGGAACTTCGGTACTTTATTTCCCTCGCCATCACAGCTCAGCCTTAACGATTCGCGGATTTGCCTACGAATCAGCCTTACTGCTTGGACGCGCATATCCAACAGCGCGCTTACCCTATCCTTCTGCGTCCCCCCATTGCTCAAACGGTGAGGAGGTGGTACAGGAATTTCAACCTGTTGTCCATCGCCTACGCCTTTCGGCCTCGGCTTAGGTCCCGACTTACCCTGAGCGGACGAGCCTTCCTCAGGAAACCTTAGGCATACGGTGGAGGGGATTCTCACCCCTCTTTCGCTACTCATACCGGCATTCTCACTTCTAAGCGCTCCACCAGTCCTTCCGGTCTGACTTCACTGCACTTAGAACGCTCTCCTACCATTGTTCTAAAAGAACAATCCACAGCTTCGGTGATACGTTTAGCCCCGGTACATTTTCGGCGCAGAGTCACTCGACCAGTGAGCTATTACGCACTCTTTAAATGGTGGCTGCTTCTAAGCCAACATCCTGGTTGTCTGGGCAACTCCACATCCTTTTCCACTTAACGTATACTTTGGGACCTTAGCTGGTGGTCTGGGCTGTTTCCCTCTTGACTACGGATCTTATCACTCGCAGTCTGACTCCTGAATATAAGTCTTTGGCATTCGGAGTTTGACTGAATTCGGTAACCCGTTGGGGGCCCCTAGTCCAATCAGTGCTCTACCTCCAAGACTCTAAATTCAAGGCTAGCCCTAAAGCTATTTCGGAGAGAACCAGCTATCTCCAAGTTCGATTGGAATTTCTCCGCTACCCACACCTCATCCCCGCACTTTTCAACGTGCGTGGGTTCGGGCCTCCATTCAGTGTTACCTGAACTTCACCCTGGACATGGGTAGATCACCTGGTTTCGGGTCTACAACCACGTACTCATGCGCCCTATTTAAGACTCGCTTTCGCTGCGGCTCCGTCTTATCAACTTAACCTTGCACGTGATCGTAACTCGCCGGTTCATTCTACAAAAGGCACGCCATCACCCTGATATTTTCCGAAGGAAAAATCATAGGGCTCTGACTACTTGTAGGCACACGGTTTCAGGATCTCTTTCACTCCCCTTCCGGGGTGCTTTTCACCTTTCCCTCACGGTACTGGTTCACTATCGGTCACTAGGGAGTATTTAGCCTTGGGAGATGGTCCTCCCTGCTTCCGACGGGATTTCTCGTGTCCCGCCGTACTCAGGATCCACTCTAGAGAGAACGAAGTTTCGACTACAGGGCTGTTACCTTCTGTGGCTGACCTTTCCAGATCACTTCATCTACCTCGTTCTTTTGTAACTCCGTACAGAGTGTCCTACAACCCCAAGAGGCAAGCCTCTTGGTTTGGGCTATTTTCCGTTTCGCTCGCCGCTACTCAGGAAATCGCGTTTGCTTTCTCTTCCTCCGGGTACTTAGATGTTTCAGTTCCCCGGGTTTACCTTCAACTACCCTATGAATTCAGGTAGAGATACTACTCCATTACGAGCAGTGGGTTTCCCCATTCGGAAATCTTCGGATCAAAGCTTACTTACAGCTCCCCGAAGCATATCGGTGTTAGTCCCGTCCTTCATCGGCTCCTAGTGCCAAGGCATCCACCGTGCGCCCTTACTAACTTAACCTAAGTTAAAGTCGTAAAAACTTTACAGTTTATTACTTTGGTTTTAATTCTTAATGAATGTCTTGTTACGTTATCTAGTTTTCAAGGTACGAATTCTAATAGAAGGAAAGTTCCTTCAAAACTGACCACAATAAATCAAGCGTCTTTTTATGAATCTCATAAGAGATTCAGTTTCCTTAGAAAGGAGGTGATCCAGCCGCACCTTCCGATACGGCTACCTTGTTACGACTTCACCCCAATCATCTGTCCCACCTTAGGCGGCTGGCTCCTAGATGAAACAAGTTTCATCTTAGGTTACCCCACCGACTTCGGGTGTTACAAACTCTCGTGGTGTGACGGGCGGTGTGTACAAGGCCCGGGAACGTATTCACCGCGGCATGCTGATCCGCGATTACTAGCGATTCCAGCTTCATGCAGGCGAGTTGCAGCCTGCAATCCGAACTGAGAATGGTTTTATGGGATTCGCTTAACCTCGCGGTTTTGCTGCCCTTTGTACCATCCATTGTAGCACGTGTGTAGCCCAGGTCATAAGGGGCATGATGATTTGACGTCATCCCCACCTTCCTCCGGTTTGTCACCGGCAGTCACCTTAGAGTGCCCAACTGAATGCTGGCAACTAAGATCAAGGGTTGCGCTCGTTGCGGGACTTAACCCAACATCTCACGACACGAGCTGACGACAACCATGCACCACCTGTCACCTTTGTCCCCGAAGGGAAAACTCTATCTCTAGAGCGGTCATAGGGATGTCAAGACCTGGTAAGGTTCTTCGCGTTGCTTCGAATTAAACCACATGCTCCACCGCTTGTGCGGGCCCCCGTCAATTCCTTTGAGTTTCAGTCTTGCGACCGTACTCCCCAGGCGGAGTGCTTAATGCGTTTGCTGCAGCACTAAGGGGCGGAAACCCCCTAACACTTAGCACTCATCGTTTACGGCGTGGACTACCAGGGTATCTAATCCTGTTCGCTCCCCACGCTTTCGCTCCTCAGCGTCAGTTACAGACCAGAGAGTCGCCTTCGCCACTGGTGTTCCTCCACATCTCTACGCATTTCACCGCTACACGTGGAATTCCACTCTCCTCTTCTGCACTCAAGTCTCCCAGTTTCCAATGACCCTCCCCGGTTGAGCCGGGGGCTTTCACATCAGACTTAAAAGACCGCCTGCGAGCGCTTTACGCCCAATAATTCCGGATAACGCTTGCCACCTACGTATTACCGCGGCTGCTGGCACGTAGTTAGCCGTGGCTTTCTGGTTAAGTACCGTCAAGGTACGAGCAGTTACTCTCGTACTTGTTCTTCCTTAACAACAGAACTTTACGACCCGAAGGCCTTCATCGTTCACGCGGCGTTGCTCCGTCAGACTTTCGTCCATTGCGGAAGATTCCCTACTGCTGCCTCCCGTAGGAGTCTGGGCCGTGTCTCAGTCCCAGTGTGGCCGATCACCCTCTCAGGTCGGCTACGCATCGTTGCCTTGGTGAGCCGTTACCTCACCAACTAGCTAATGCGCCGCGGGCCCATCTGTAAGTGATAGCCGAAACCATCTTTTAATAGAGAACCATGAGGTTCTTTATATTATCCGGTATTAGCTCCGGTTTCCCGAAGTTATCCCAGTCTTACAGGCAGGTTGCCCACGTGTTACTCACCCGTCCGCCGCTAATTAAAGGAAGCAAGCTTCCTTTAATCCGCTCGACTTGCATGTATTAGGCACGCCGCCAGCGTTCATCCTGAGCCAGGATCAAACTCTCCAATAAGAGATATTTGATTGCTCAAATAAAAATTTAAAACTAGATTAAACGTTGACGCTTGTTTATTGTGTTCAGTTTTCAAAGAACTTTTTTAAAAACAACTTTATTAAGTTACCACTTTAAATTATTAATGTCAACATGTTTTTCACCAACAAAAACTTTTGTTAGATCAAACGAGTTAACTTAATCATTGTATCATGATACTTCTTCTTTGTCAACTTCTGTGAAGTTAACTTAGAAAATAAAAAGCAATCTTTAGGAGATTACTTGTTTCTTACGAGACAATAACCATCTTACCATATGCATTTCTCAATGTCAACTTCTGCGAAGTTGTAAAATATGGTAAGCCTAGCGACGTCCTACTCTCACAGGGGGAGTCCCCCAACTACCATCGGCGCTGAAGAGCTTAACTTCCGTGTTCGGTATGGGAACGGGTGTGACCTCTTCGCCATCATCACTAGACTTGTTTTGAAGAACATTTCCTATCTTACAATCTTTCATGAAGATATTCAATAGGGAATTCATTCCTTCAAAACTAGATAACGTTCATACATTCATTAATTTTTGGTTAAGTCCTCGATCGATTAGTATCAGTCAGCTACACACGTCACCGCGCTTCCACCTCTGACCTATCAACCTCGTCATCTTCGAGGGATCTTACTAGCTTGCGCTATGGGAAATCTCATCTTGAGGGGGGCTTCATGCTTAGATGCTTTCAGCACTTATCCCGTCCACACATAGCTACCCAGCGATGCCCTTGGCAGAACAACTGGTACACCAGCGGTGTGTCCATCCCGGTCCTCTCGTACTAAGGACAGCTCCTCTCAAATTTCCTACGCCCACGACGGATAGGGACCGAACTGTCTCACGACGTTCTGAACCCAGCTCGCGTACCGCTTTAATGGGCGAACAGCCCAACCCTTGGGACCGACTACAGCCCCAGGATGCGATGAGCCGACATCGAGGTGCCAAACCTCCCCG